>PNAR01000048.1 GCA_003169715.1 Acidobacteriaceae bacterium
TATCTCCGCTGATTGTGGCCTTATCCAGCGGCATGTGCACGGTCCCCTGAGCGCGAGCTCCTACCGTGAACAGCGAGCATCCTGCGGCCATCACAAGTACTAAAGCTGTACGAAACACACCCTTCATAGTCATGCTTTTCTCCTAAACGCGACGAGGAATCCCTTGCACAAACTCTTTGCGCGGGAAACGGCCTGCCCTGCGCCAACATTCCACCATCTGGATTCACTCGGTACGCGGACTCTACACCGGGCATTTTTCTTTTGCAACAAATCGGGCAGGGTGGTAGTGCATCAGTTTGAATTTTAGGCAGTCTAGCGGCGAGCCGGGAAGTGTGGCATTCTGGCCATATGAAGAAACCGCGCAAGGCTAAGAAGAAACCAGCCAAGAAGCGTAAACCTCAGCTAGACGTGAATCAGATGGCCGCAAAGACGGTTCAGGAGACAATCAGAAACTCGGAGAGCTAGGGACGCGGTCGAACCATGAAACAATTATCTTTCCGTAGAGTGGCCCTCGTACCGTGTCAGTAGCTTTATGGCAAATATCCTCGCAAGGCCCCATTTTACTCGCCCATTCTCCGTTTTCGAGCTGAAGGGCTGCATGAGTAGGTGCTTCTTCTCCTTCCGGGCCTATGCCGAAAATGGCGATTTTTTCCGAGCCGTGTGTTAAGGAGCCGTCATTACAAAGCTTATAGCCGAGTTTCTAGTATGCCTGAACAAAAGCATCCATGCTTTCTATTCTAGGAATGCCGACAGGCCAATATCCAATTTCCATATCATCGGGCCACCACCAGTTCTGGTTATCTCCGGCTGCCCATGCAATACAATTGTAAATTGGGTCGCAATCGCTAGTTATGTTGAACGTATCCTCGGTCAGGTAAGGATGATCCTGCGGCCGCCAACTACCAGCCATTGTTCTCGTACCATAATATCCATGCCTGTGCCATCTTCCGAAAATTTCCTCGGTCCTCCGGCTTTACCGGATCATGAAGTGTAATAGCCTTGAGCGCCCAAAACCACTGATCCGGTTTTTCTCCTTCGGACCGCAGTTGGGAAATTATCAGCGGAACGGCGTCATCTCCCATGCCGATAATTTTCTGATACGGTTGCAGCGTCGCGGCTTGAGTGATGGATGAGCGGGATCCGCGTTCGTCTTTCCATTGTTTTACGAGTTGCTGAAACTTCAACCATCGCTGCGTTTTCTTATCGGCGATGATCTCAGACTGTATTTCATTTAGAGAAAACGCCATTGGATCAGGCTCATCAACCCAATCGGACGGATAACAGGCCAGTACAATATCGTTTCCTTGAGCCGGTGGTGTCCCGGCCGCTGCAACACACAAACAGTACTCCGCCTTTTGGAACGCCATCGCGTCGAGTACTTGTTTGGGCGAATAGCTATGAAGGATCATTGAACTGTTCCATCTTTGCCTTTTCGCAAGTGTTCTGGCATGCTAATAATGACCACAGTCTGGCCGCCTTTTATCGCATACATCGGGTTTCCTTCGTTGTCAAAGCGACCGGCGATGCGAATTGCGGAGATCACGTTGGGCTTAATCCGCATCACAGTCCCATCTTCTAAGTGCAGTTCTGTCCACCGTTCCGTAGACTCTGTTACTGTGATTTCGCTTCCGTCAACCATAACAACACCTCCGGCTGCGTTTGGATCGGGAAGCGGTATTTTGACTTTCTTTTCCGACACAGTCGCTCCTGCTAGTTTTTTTCTTTTAGCTTCGCCCATCGCGCGTTCACTGCATTTCTTGCGCTTTCGCTCCGCTGCTCCGGCGTCATGTTGGCGGCTCTAGCAGGGCCGCCTTTACGGCCGCCCTTCCGTCCTAAGGCGACAGCATATGGGTTTTTACGCTTCTTCGCCACGTCTTTATTATACCTGAGCGCTCTCGAAGTAACAAGTAATGTCCTCTTGACATACGTGAGCGCTCAGGTATAGAATGATTTCATTATGAATCGCCTAACAATTCAAAAGCGCGTGCAGGTCATCTCAGCCCTTGTCGAGGGAAACTCCATTCGCAGCGTTGTGCGGATGACTGGCGTAGCGATGAACACCATTCAAAAGCTGTTAGCCGACCTCGGCAAGGCGTGCACGGAATATCAGGATAACGCGATGCGCAACCTTCCTTGCAAGCGGATTCAGTGCGACGAAATCTGGCAGTTCTGCTACGCCAAGGAAAAGAACGTCCCTGCCGATAAGCGCGGCCAATTCGGATACGGGGATGTTTGGACGTGGGTCGCATTGGATGCCGATACGAAGCTGGTGCCTAGCTGGTGCGTCGGCACAAGGGATGCAGGCACCGCTTTCGAGAATGCGTTATTTCACGTTCCCGGCACTACCTGGGGCTTTTGGAAAACAGCGGCGGGCATCCGGGAGGGCCCGGACCCGGGCATGAGAAAAATCTGCCTCCCCATTCCCATAACTAATCCAGTAGGCTGCGGCTCGGATCGCAAAGTCGGATAGCGCCCGTGAAGTCCGCTTATCGTCATGTGGGAGCCAGCTTCCGAGAATCCCTGTTTACCGAGACTTATCGGATTCTGGCGGAGAAATGGGGCGATCAGATGGGTCGTTTTTCTGAACGCTCTCGCTGAAGGCCGCGGCGTCGATCCCCAGCATATGGGCAATGTTCAGTGCGTTGGAATGAGTCAACACCCCGTGCCGGAGCTTGTAATCAAATGTTAGATTCCCGAACTCACCTGTGTCTTCAAAATGCACATTACGCCCAGCCAACCCGTTGGACGCAATCTCAGTCAAGGCTAAATCGTGCGTTGTGATGACGCCGACCGCGCCCCGCGACGCCAACGCGCGCACGACCCATTCCGTAGCTATTCTGCGATCCTTAGAATTGGTACCGCTCATGATTTCATCGGCCAGATAGAGTAGCGGGGTTTCACTCGCCACATCGATCATCCGTCGTAGCCGTTGCATTTCTGCAAGAAAATGTGACCGGCCATCTACTACGGAATCTTGGACACGAACCGCCGCCCCGACTTCTAGTGCAGACAGCCTGAACCTTGCGCAGCGCACAGGCGCTCCCATCCATGCCAGAACTGTATTGAGTCCGATCGCACGTAGGAACGTACTCTTACCAGACATGTTAGAGCCGCTCACAATCAGAAATTGGATATCTTTCCCAAGCTGGAAATCATTGCGGACGCATCTACTTTCATTTAGAAGCGGATGTCCAAGCCCCTCAGCATCCATTGCAGGACCCTCCGCTAAAACCTCGGGGAAAGGATCGAGGGGATGCTCATAGGCGTACGCGGAAAGCGAGGTTAATGCTTCTAGTTCTCCTACGGCCGCAAGCCATTCAACCATTTGCGTTCCGTAGCGGTGTCGCCAGCGATCAATGGCCATTGCGAATTGCGTACCCCACAGCAAGAAATACGATAGCAAAGTGAAGTACGGGTTATCCCGCTCCTTATGAAGGTGAATGAGGAGTCGCAGGCTGCGCATGGGGGAGCTGCCCTCCCTCAGGCGATTGGCAAGGGCAATGAGCTTTGCAGAGGAAAAGCGTTCTCGTTCTACGATTCGGAGTATTTCAGAAACGATGGGTAGCTCAATTGAAAGTTGGCCAGTCGATTCCGAAACCGACCGCACTCGCTTGAGAAAGATTCCTGCGAACGCCATCTCGACCATAACTAAAACCATCACGCCCAACCATAGGATCTGTAAACCTATTACGCCGAACCCATACAGGATGGGCAATACCACTACAGCAAGCACCAAAAAGGGGGCGAGCGAGGCTCCCCAGGACGGGAAAGCCAATGGGGATGATGCCACCCACGACCTAAAAGTTTCTGGCCGACAGTTTGACACTTCCAGGGTGCCGGTAGAAGTCAGCGCTTCCCGTAGATCGTGGCGTCCTCAAAGTTCAGAGATTGCCGCATGTCGCGTTAGGATCTCTTCTCTGCTCGCCGACTTTTTCATCCAATTTGCTAGAGTCTCGCGGCCTGCCTGCGTTCGAGCGGAACAGAGCACTTGAAAAAGGGATCCGCGACCGAACAGATCTAGGTCTGTTGCGTAGAAATGGTCTTGATCAATGAAGTCTCGACCCTCATCAAGCGACTCCCATTCGTAAGCGAGTCGTGCGATTCCTTTATCGTAGTAGTCAACTAGCCTGAAAAGCTTCAGGGCTCTTTGTTGGCAACGCCTCGACTGCCTGACGAGATATAAGCCAGGGGGGACCACGAAGAGAGAAGTCCAAAGCGGCAATCTCTTTGCAACGACAGACTGGTGGAGCATGACGCAGGCAAACAAGCCAAGGACGATGACGCCCGTACGATAGGACCCTTGCCGTTTGACGACTTCTTCTAACTCCAGCCGCAGTTCCTTCGCTCGCTGGTTGTAGAAATCCCACGGACGGTGTATTTCATCGAGGCTACGGCTCGACATTTCCGGGATGCTACCACCAAATTGTTTCTTCTGAGCATATTTAGAAGGCAGACCGCTGATCGCAAGTGGCCAACCCTTCTCGGAGAGTGGCACGGCTGCGAAAAGCCAGATTCCGAGAATCCCTGCTTCTCGGAATGTGGCCGCTCGCGAAAAAACCAGTTTCCGTGAAGCCCGTTCTATAAAAAGGGATGTCAAGAGAAATGCCTCCTCCACGACGGTAGGACCCAGGTGAAATGGTCTTGGCATCCAGCCCCAGTCATGTAACGAGACTCTGTGGTTTGCCGTTTTCCGCAGATTCTGCGCCAATGTATTCGGCCTTTGGTGGAGTCAGCGAGTACGGGCCATGATGGATATCTGCTCGCTCTCGTCTCTATAATGTGGTCGGGCGAATGGTTATGTATCGACCGTTTCGCCGAGTTTCGAGCGGAGGCGTGGTTGTTTATTCCCCGGTTGAGTCGCATACGCGGACCATGATCAGACCCCCGGGGCTGTCGCCGTGTGATTTGGCCCTCCACAAATTGTGACCAAATTTGTGACCAGCCTTGAACTAGCAGGAGTGAGCCAGCGAAGCGCCAATCAAGCATTAGGCCCGACTTACACGGTACTTAGCTCATTCAAGCTCATCCTTGCGAATTCCCGCTAAGTCCTTAGTTTCTGGTGCGTCCAGTCTTTGCAAGCAGGGGGTCGGGAG
>PNAR01000077.1 GCA_003169715.1 Acidobacteriaceae bacterium
GTATTTCCGTTGCGGCCGTGGAAGCCAAGTACATCAAGTTTGCTTTTCATGTAAGCAAGAAGGGCAATATTAGTGGTCTTGCTGTGTACGGTGAGCAAACTCTGGACGAGTTCGCGCGAGGTCGAGGCGAAGTTGCCTTGGTCGCATACGACGTCACCTCCGCCGGGCGCAGGTCGCGACCGGAGAACGTATTGAATTTTAACTTCGCCAACCTGTACGCGCATGGCCGGGTCGTCTACGTCAGTTCCGGGCCGATCTCGCCAGCACCACGTATGATCGATGATGATGTGGAGACTGAATTTCGCTTTTCCAGTTCCGACGCCAGTCCAACGGTAATTGTGGAGCTCGCGCGAAGTCAGCAACTCCATCGCGTCGCCGCGCGCTACCAGACACAGACCGGCCGGCTGGATGTTTATCTCTTCAATGAATTCCCAAAGGATCCGGCGCACCTTGGCGATTTTGTGCCCACTGCTTGGGTCGTGGACCGTTCCGGGGAAGGAAAGGCTGCAGTTGATTTCGATTCGCAGAGCGCGCGATTCGTGGCCTTCCGATGGACGCCGGACCAAGCGCGAAGAGATGGATTTGAATTCTCCGAGGTTGCCGCTTTTGGTTATATGCCGCTTTCTGTTCTCGACCGAATTCCTGATCCTCGCCCACTCCTTAACCAAGGCGGATGGGATTTCAGCAACAGACTTGGAACTCTCGCCGAGCCGCCTGCAATCGGTGTGGTTAGCCCGCCTTAATTAGTTCGCTGGCAACGCAACTGCGGAAAACGCGTCATCGCGCGTACCGTTCCTATTTTACAGCGGCTTCAGCGCGATCGACCAACTTTTTTTCTTCCGGCAACAAACGCGCGTTCTTTCCAATCTCTAAGTACTTGCGCGCTTCAATCTTTTCGCCTGCGCCCGCTAAGATGATGCCGTAATAGGCGGCCACCGCTGGATCCTTACGTTGATCCTCACTGAGAATGGCCATGACCTGTCGCGCTTTCTCAATCTTGCCCTGTGTGTAGAGCGAAAATGCATAAGTCGACGCATAAGCAGCATTGGCGGGATCTTTCTGGTAGAGGTCGGCCGCCTGCTGCCGAGCACGTCCCACATCCGCATTCAACACCAATGAGATCTGGGCCAGGTTATTTTGCACATCCGGGTTGGTGGGATCTGTTTCGAAGAGGCGCACCAGGACTCGGTAAAGTCCCTGCGTATCCGATGTCTTTGAATAATATTGATACAGGGTGAGGAATGCTTCCTTTTGTTTCTCCGGGTACTTGGAAAGAGCCCAGAGCAAGTCGGTCATCTCGGTTTCCCAGCGCCATTCTGAAACAGTTCGTACCAGCATTAGTAGCGACTCGCTTTCATCGGATGCACCTTTGACTGCGGCGGCCCACTCATGTTCTGCGGCCGCGGATTTATCTTCCGCGCGTAAAGCACGTGCCAGATATGCATGACGCAGAAACTCGAACTTCTGCCATTGCGCCTTTTCCGTGGCGAGCTCCAGTTTGTGCCAATCTTTCAATTGCACATAAACGTCGGCCAGGGCGGACGGCACCGGCCATTTTTGCAGAACGTCGGCAGGCAACCTCGTGGAAAAATCGAGGGCGAGCAGATTCAAGTTCCCTTGACTCATCCAGGAAAACAAGGACGCGAGTGCTGGCGGTTTGGTCGCGGCGCTTTTTTCCAGTTCAGTCAAGTAGGAGCTGAATTGCGGATCATCAAGCTGATGAAGAAGATCGAGAAACAATAGGCGATCGCTCCAGGTCGCTTCTGGATAAGCCTGAAGCTCGCGTGCCAGCTCCAGCAATAGCCGTCCGTTTTCGTGGCGGATCACTCCGGCGCTGATCAGCGCGCGCGTCGCGAATGCGCGCTGCTTACTGTCGTCGCGCAGGGCTTTGAGCATCGCTTCCCCGGAAGCATGCTTCTCTGGATCAATCGCCCGCGCTCGCAGTGCGCCAAGCTGGAGTTGATACGCTTTCTCCTCAGGCGCTAGCCGCAAGGCTTCGCTCCATTCGCTTTCAACTTTTTCGTCCTGCTTTTTCGCCTGCGCCAGGAGCGCGCAAATCGCATGATACCCCGCAGTCTCCTTCCCGTTCTCCTGCAGGCTCGACAACGCTCGCTCTGCCGTCGCCACATCATTAAATTGAAGTGCGCATCTTGCCCAGGCCAGCTGGTCCTCGGCTGAATGCGGCTCCAACTGCGCGACTTTGCGACGCCAATCCAGCGCGGCGCGATTTCCCGCATGCTCCGCCAATTGGGCCATGATCCGGGTGGCCGGCACGCTCGACGGTTTCAATTGCAGAACCGTTCGCGCCGCTAAACTCGCGTCCTCTTCATTTCCGTGCTCGATGGCTGTCATCGCCCGACGAACCAGACGCTTTTCCTGCCAGCGAACATAAGCATTATGGCCGCCCCAAAAAAGCGCCACCAAAAGAATGATTCCAATGAAGCCGCCCAAGAGCAGCTTCAGATAGACGCGTTCGACGCGATGATGCGAAAATTCGACTTTCGCATCCTTCGATTTCGAACCTGGAGTCGGCGATTTGGAGTGCGGCATCGCGGTAAAGGAGAGCGCAGGGCTAGTAAGCAGTAATTATTCCTTCAAACCTACCACAGCCCTCAAGTTCACGAAATCAGCTCACTGGAGAATGGGGGTCCAGTTTCCAAGCAAAGCGTGCGCTGTCGATCCTCCCATCCTCCATGGCAGGAGCAGGAATCTGGACCTTTTTGAGGCCAAAAAATATTTTATTGACTTGAAAGGGCCGAATCCCTACAAACTAGCGAAGGGAGATCTCTCGACCATGAAAACTATCCAATCCAATCGCTTTGTTAAAACATCGTTGCGCGTCCTGTTTGCAGCTTTGGCTTTGACCGTCTCTTCCGCTTGGGCCGCGTTTGTGACCTGGGATTTGAATCCGGACAACCTCGACGAGACGGTGAACTCCCCCAGCCATGACTTCACGGTCGATGGATCCACGATTACTGCTCATGGCTACGACAACCAAAATGGCGTCGGTAACGATCACGTGCTGTTTTTCAAAAATAGCCCGAGTGACAGTGACGAGCACGGGCTTGGATTGTTTGGTACGTTGCACAACGAGCTTCAAGTGGGCGCTGGCGGCGTTCCGCTTCACTTCATCCAACTGGATCTAAGCTCGATTCTCGCCCAGGGTTTCATAAACGGACGACTTTCAGTGGGCAGCGTTCAACCCGGAGAATTGTTCAATTTTTACGGTTCGAACACACTTGGCACTCTTGGCATCCTCCTTAACGCCACACCACTTGGGAGCGAGGTTGACAATCAGTTCGTGGCAATCCCCGATTTCGGAACCTATCACTTCATCTCGGTCGTGGCGGCTGCCCTGGACGTTCTGCCGGTCGCCTTTCAGGCCGAGCTCGCTCCAATTCCAGAGGCTGCCAGCTTGATCCCGGTGGCGTTATTGGCCATCAGTGCGGCTCTCTTGGAGATCCGCCGTCGCCGCCGCGCGTTTGCCCATTAGCCGCTGCTCATTGTTTAATTGCGTCGTCCGTGCCGGCCGAGGCCTATTCGAGGGAGTTCTCTGCTTTGGCGACGAGCGCTCTTTCTTCGGGAAGGAGTTTGGCGGAAGCCGCCAGNNGCCAGCGATGGGTCGCGCAATTGGCTTTCACTTAGTCCGTTCATCACCTTCAATCCCCCATCGGCATCGCCCTTCGTGTAGAGAGCAAATGCATAGGTCGAGACGTAGTCCGGGTTCGACGGTTCTTTGGAGTAAACTTCCGCCGCAACTTTTCGAGCTCGGTCCATATCGGCACTTAGAAGCAGGCGCAGTTGGGCAAGATTGTTTTGAATTCTCCGGTCCGCCGGCGTTAGGTCGGCCAGGCGCATAAGCACGCGATATAAGCCCGGCGTGTCGCCAGCCGCCGTGTATTTCTTGTAGAGCGCCTGGAACGCTTCCAATTGCGCTTCGGGGTACTTCGTCAGCATCCAAAGCAGGTCCGCGGTTTCCTTTTCCCAACCCCACTCCGACACCGTACGAGAGAGCACAGAGAGAAACTGAACCTGACTGCCCGCTTGTTTTTGAGCTAACATCCATTCCCGGTCCGCGGGGGCAGGTCGGCCCTCTTCCCTAAAGGCACGTGAAAGATACGCGTGACGGAGAAAATCGAACTGTCCCCAATTCTTGTCCTTTAGCAGGCCTTCCAATTTGGGCCAATCGGCCAGTTTGACGTAAGACTCGGCGTTTGTTAAGGGCACGGGCCATTCGGTCAGTGCATCGTTTGGCAAGGTTCGCGCGAAGTCGATCGCCAGGAGGCTCATGCCGTTCGCATTCATCCACGAAAGCAGGGCTGCCAGATTGGCAGGCTTCGCTGCCGCATCCTTTTCTGCGTCCGTGAGGAAGCCGGCAAATTGCGGATCGTGAAGTTGCCGGAGGAGGTCCAGATAAAGGAGCCGATCACTAAAGGGTGGGTCGGGATAGTTCTGCAGCTCGTGCGCCAGAACGGCTAAATCCTGGCCATTGGCATGGCGCGCTATTCCGTCAATGATCAACGCCCTTGTGGCAGCGGCACCCTGTTTGCCATCGCTGCGCAGCTGTTTCAGCATCGTGATAGCAGCCTCGCGCTTGGCAGGGGCGTTGACGCGCAGTAGTGCGAGACCGAGTTGCAGTTGATAGTATTTGTTCTCCGGCGCCAACTTCGCCGCTTTGGCCCAATGGTTCTCGGCTTCGACGATCTCTTTCTTCGCTTCCGCCAATCGAGCGGCTGTCGCATGGAATTCGGCTGTCTCCCGCGCTTTCTCATTCACCTGAAGCAGTGTTTTCTCCGCGGTCGCAATGTCTTTGAATTGCAGACTGCAATTCACGAATGCGAGCGTGTCTTCGATCGAATCTGGGTCTAACTCAATGGCCTTGCGCCGCCAGCCCAGCGCACTCCTATCTCCCGCGCGCTCACTCAGCTCAGCCAGCAACCGAATGCCGGCAACATTGGACGGATTTA
>PNAR01000492.1 GCA_003169715.1 Acidobacteriaceae bacterium
TAGCAGGGTAGCAGGGTAGCAGGCCGACGGTCGCAGTTTGACGCGAATAGGCTCTCCCTTATTCGATTTTCCGCGCCAGCGACTTTGAATTTCTCTGCGAGTTCCTGCGTCTTTTTGCTTGCCAATAAATACGGAGAATGGTTTACTTAGTTCAACCTGAAAGACGGTTGCTGCGAAATCAGTTGGAAAAGAAACCGTCATGAGTCGCCAGAAAAGGGGTATTAGGTTACCCGGCGATTCAATAGTTAAATAGTCCCAGTTAGAAAGTTGAAGAAGCCGCCGAGTGGCGGCATGACACGCGGTAAGCCGAACGAACCTACGGCCCCGTGAGAATCAACGAACATCGTGGTCGTTCTCTGCAAAGAGAGCGGCGCGGTGAACGTAATTTTCACCGGAGGTTCGTAAAATGATAGTTGAAAGTAAGGCGAATGAAGCACGCGGGGCTTCTAAAATAACCGCAATTAGTGATAGTAGCGAAGGCGTTCCGTCAACGCCGAAGCGGCTGCTGTCCAAACGAGAACTCGCAGACGTTCTCAATGTGTCCGAGCGCACAATTGACAACTGGTTGGCCCAAAAGCGCATCCCTAGGCTACGCCTGAGCAATCGGTTGACTCGCTTCAATCTGCCTAAAGTCGAAGCCGCGTTGGGACGATATGAAATTAGAGAGGTAGGGGCACGAATATGAGCGGGCTTTTATCGACCGAAAAGTCATGCCACACCCGCGATGGGGACGCTCGGGATAAGAGTGAAATCCTCATCTCTTGCGTAACGAGCGCCAAAGATACCGTGACGCAGGATTGCAACGCGGAAGAAATTATCGAGTCCATACGCACGGATAACAAATTGCGTCAGGCTGTGGAAAGCATTCGCGACAAGTTTGCGGCGGTTATGACAGAGACTGGAAACGATCGGAAGGCGGCGAAAGAAGCAGTCGCTGAGAGCAAGAGAAGACTACCGGCGGTATTGTGGTCTGGCCGCTTTGGCAAGCGTAGTAGCAGCGCTCTGTTGCAACATTCCGGGTTGTTGTGTGCTGATCTTGACAAGTTGGGCGAGCGGGTTGCCGAGGTCCGCACAAAGCTCATTGGCAGTCAATACTTGTGGGCGCTCTTTGTTTCGCCCACAGGCGATGGGTTGAAGTGTGTTTTTCGTGTGGCTGCGGACACGGAAAGGCACAAGGCGAGTTTTCGCGCCGTCGAACGACACGTTCACGACCTAACCGGCGTTCAGATAGACGAGTCTTGCTCAGATGTGTCTCGGTTGTGCTTTCTTAGTCATGATCCCAACGCCTATCTCAACGGTGACGCGATAGAACTGCCGCTGTTATCCGAGACCGAGAAACCTACGCCTGCCAAGACCACGGTCGCGCAGCCGGAAATTGAAAAACGTCGCGAAATAATGAAATTCTTCGCCCTCGAAAACCTAAGTTCGAAAGACGCGGCGCAGTGCGATCCGACGACGGCAAATCCTGTTTCCTCTTACCCGGCGACAAAGGTGGAATTTCGCGCTTGGTGCGCTAGGAAGGAAACCAAGCACTGCTTCTACTCCACAGTCGAAGGCGTCAACAAAACTGCCCGCATTACGGTAGAGAACGAGCCCTTCAAGATGCACGGCCTTGTCGTTGATTACGATGCCGAGGTCAGCCAAGCTGAGATTGACCTGATTCAGCGCAACGGCGAAGCAGGGATGCTGCCTCGCTGGGTGAGTCGCACCTACTCTAATCACTGCCGCGTCGTGTGGGAATTCGAGTCACCCGTCATGGTCGACAACGAGGAGATCACCGATCGCTTCATGAAGCTGCTGGCGAAGAAGTTGAAGGTTAAAAATATCCTTCCCGCGGTCGACGAAAATTCCTTCAAACGCACACAATACTTTGAACTGGGCCGCAACTGGCAAGAGATTCCCAACTCTAACCCAGTGCCGTCCGTTGTCCTGAGTCACCTGTTCGTGCAGGCGGCTACGGCGAAATCCCTCCGCGGGGATGATCCGGCGATCCCTCTGGAAGTCGTAGCCGAGGAAGTCGAGAAGCGGTGGCCGGGGAGAATTCCCGGAGAGTTCAAAGTCGGAGCGCGAATGCCGCTTTTCTGGATCGACGACGGTATTGATCGCATTGGTGCTCAAGTCGGCGATTACGGAATGATTTGTTTTAGCACTCGCGCGGCCAAGTCGTTTCTCCATTGGGGCGAAATTTTAGGCCATAAATTCGTGAGAGAACTCGAAGCCTCTCGTATCGGGGCCGCGGCCGAAGGCACCTGGTTCGATGGCAAGCTTTACTGGCGCAAAGGAGAGAATGGGCGCTGGTCCGGTCGAACGAAAGAGGATCAGATCATGTGGCTCAAGGGTCAGGGCATTAGCGCGCGCACTGGTCAAAAGGAAACCGCATCCGACGCCGAGAAAGTGCTATTGGCGGTCCAAGAAGTCCGGTCGGTGGACGCCGCGGTATCCATCGCGCTCGACTCACGAGAACGGGTGGAAGAACACGGCTGCCGTTATTTGAACGTCAGCGTGAAGAAAGCGATGCGCCCAGCAGAAACAGGCTCGCCCGAAGACTTCCCATGGCTGCACAAATTCCTCCAAAACAGCTTCGATCAAGTGCAGCGCGACCACTTCTTCGCGTGGTGGAAGAGATTTTACAGTAGCGGATTGGCGGGAACCCTCGAACAGGGACAAGCCATCATAATCGCCGGCGAGGCAGGCCGCGGAAAGACGCTGCTCAGTCGCGTAATCGTTGGCTCCCCCGTGGGGGGCTTTGCGGACGCCAGTCGTTACTTGATGGGCGACTCGCGGTTCAACAAAGAGTGCGGCGAAAACGCCCTGTGGGTCGTGGATGACTCAAAAAGTTCGGCGACCCGCGCACAGCACCGAGCGTTCACTGAAGCGATCAAAGCACAAATCTCAAACCCGCAAGGTCCATCAGAGGCAAAATTCAAGGACTCCCTCACCCTTTCATGGAAGGGCCGAATCATAATCACGACCAACATCGACCCTGACTCGCTCGCGATCATTCCTGATCTCGGTCCCACCGTGCGAGACAAGATCATGTTGTTCCAATTCAACAATGATTATGAACCCGACTTCGCACCGAACCAAAAATTAGAGGCGACGATTGCAAAAGAGTTGCCCTTCTTTTTGAAATGGTTGCTTGAATGGAAGGAGCCCGCATACGTGCTCGACAAGAATCCGCGCTACGGAGTGAAGAGTTACCACGCGCCCGCGCTGGAAAAAGCCGCAATCATGGCTTCATCAGCGCACGGGCTAACCGAGGCTCTCGACATTTTGCGGGAACACTACTGTGAGACAGGAGATACCAAGAACAAACCAGACAAAATTCAAGCCTCCGCAACTGGCATGCTACGATACCTGCACCAAGTAGAAGGGCTACGATCGGTCTTGAAATACTACTCAGACAACACCATTGGTCGGGCGCTTCAAACTGCGATCCGCCAAGGTTACAAGCCGTTGTCTTCGAAAGATACTAAACGAGGCACGGAATACACACTCATGCTGGAGGACGAAGTTGCCGAACCAATAGATGCCGTCGCTATTTAACGCGCTGATAGGTGGTGGTGGCAGCACATTTAATTGCTCGTCTTCTAGGCGATAGGCCCCAGCGGGGGGCTGTGCGTATATCAATATTTTTTGATGATCAAAATATAATGCTACCACCACCATCGCTTAAATTGCTGATAAGTGAGAAGTTAGGCGGTGGTGGTAGTATTTTTCAAACTGGCGTTTTTACGCCCTGCGCCCCTGCCACCCTTCGACCCTGTTGCCATGGTTCCCTGCAGCAGGCATTTAGGGGTTTTAGGGCAACAAGGCTTCCGAGGCGTGTGTTGCCCCCGACAGCGTGCCGGGACGCCTCGCCTGTTTGTCCGCGCGGCCAGACGCTCGCGTGTAATTTTATTGGACAATTGGGGTATTTGTCGGCTAATACGCTGGATA
>PNAR01000012.1 GCA_003169715.1 Acidobacteriaceae bacterium
CACGTAAACTGCTCGAATGTCCGGCAGCGGTAACCCGTGACACCGTGAATATTGTACTCCGCGAATGCGCCCCAGTCGGTCGAGATGACCGGCGTTCCGGACAACATCGATTCGATCTGAACCCCGCAGAAAGGCTCAAGGAAGGTCGATGGCGCCAGTGTCGCCTTGGCGCGAGCCATCAGGCGCTTACGCTCCTCAGGACCGGCGAGGCCGACCAGCTCAACATACTCGGCTAGCGGCCGATCGGTTCGCGTCGGTTTGCCTTCAATTGTGCCAGCCCCCGCAACGACGAGCCTGCCACCGACCGCCTCCGCGATCTGCACGGCAATGTGGATGCCCTTGCCGGAGTTGATGCGTCCGAGAAACAAGAAGTAGTCGTCCTTGGTCGCCGAAAACGCGAAATCATCGAGGTCGAAATAGTTTGGAATGACCACGTCGTACCAAAAATCATTGCTCGACGCCCGCACAACAGCTTGACCGAGATAGGCGTGCATTACCGCATATGATTCAAAGACGCGAAATTTGGCGAAGCCACCGTCGGGTTAGCCGATGCCCGGCTCGCATATGATCATGTCCGGGTGAGCATCAGCCACCGGACGATGGGCGGTACCGAAGGGACAGAGGAGAAAGTCTCCGGGCCGCTTCCGCTGTGTCAAGCCGCTGATCGCCTTCGCATAGAACGTCTTATACACATCGTCGTCGACCTGATACTTCGGGATCCCCGCCCGCCTCCAGTCGTGCTCTCCATACGACTTGTACAGGTCGTAGCGTTTTGTCACTGTAATATGTTCGTCGCACTCTACTTTCGAATCCTCATGTCCATAATGGAAAACCGTATGCCCCCGGCTTTTCAGCAGTTTGCAAAGCTTAAGAATCTTCTGCGTAAACGCACAAGACGAATATTCTTTGACGGTAATCGTGTGTGGAATGCCGAGTATATGAAACCGGTAGGCCATGTTGCTTAACTATACTTGTGACGGTTGGGGGTTATTTGGATAATATCGAGTGAGCCAATCAAGGTTGGCGCGATCCTGATGCGGCTCGTACCATCCTTTACCTGTGAATATATCCATGACTGATTGAAAAAACTCCTCATACATCTCACCGACGCGCCCGACGGAGAAATTGTCTTCGGCCCAGCGCCTGCAAACGTATGGATCGATGCGCCCAATGTTTTGCGCCGCCCATACGAAGTGGTCGAACGTCCGACAGCGATAACCGGTAATCCCGTGAAGATTGTTCTCTGCGAAGGCGCCCCAATCGGAGGTAATGGTTGGTGTACCTGACAACAGTGACTCGATCTGCACCCCTCCAAACGGTTCAATATATTGCGAAGGCAGAAACAGGCCCTTCGCTCTCGACATGAGCTTCTTTCTTAGTTCGAGATCGGCAAAGCCAACGAATTCCACGTTTACAGGCGTTTCCTTATAGCCGATGTCCTCCAGCCGGCCCTGGCCGGCGACTATCAGCTTGGCCTTGATCTGCTCGGCGACCTGCAAGACAATATGGACGCCCTTTCCCGAGATTACTCGGCCAAGATAGAGAAAATAGTCGTCTTTCTCAGGCGAGAACTCGAACTCATCCAGGTTGAAGAAATTTGGGATCACAACAGCATACGAATTGAGATTATCTGCCCTTTCGACTGCTTTGGCCCCGAAATGAGCATGGTACATCGCGTATGATTCGAATACCATGAATTTAGCGAAATGGCCTCGCGCGTAACCGATGCCTGGCTCGACTACGATCATGTCGGAATGAGCGTCGGCAACTGGTCGATGACCACCGCCCCACATACACAATAAGAATTCGTTGTTTCGTTTTCGTCTCGCAATCTCCCGGATACTATTCTTATAGAAGGTTTGATAGGCATGGTCATTTGTATCGAATCGAAACATATTGGTCTTCCACTCTTCAAAGCCATACGCTCTGGCAAGGTCATCCTGCGTGGTTACGTTAACTTGCTCATCACAGGAGACTTCAGACGCCTCGTTTCCGTAGTGGATGACTGTGTGTCCACGCTCTTTAAGCATGCGGCACAATTTCACGACTTTCTGGGTGTAGGCGCATGCGATGTAGTTCCGGTTGGATGCGGTATGCGGAATGCCGAGAATGTGAAACCGCAACCGGCGCGACCAGGGTGACGGTCGTTGAGGTCGCGAAGACATTCCCACATTCTGTGGGACGCTGTCGCCGAAACCGCTTGCCGCTGCATCTCTCGAAACGATCGCGATCGGTGGCGCCGCGTCCAATGTTGCCAGGTCGGCATTGCGCGCCGTCTCGCTGGCCATTGCCGGAACTGCAGTTTCGTCGCTGCCTAGCTCAGCTGCGACCGGTCCTGAACCCCGGTCTTGGCTGGGAAGGACAAATCCCCGGATTACATCAAGCGACGACGAGGTCGAGGCCAGCTCTTTTCGCAGCGTCGCGGCCTGCAATTGATCCGTGTCCTCGAGTAGACGTCTTACCTCGCTCGCATCGACCGCCCCGATCCAGCATGCCCGGTCCTTGACAGAGTAGGACAGGAGCAGTCGTTCGCTGTCGGGATGCCAAGCCAACCCGGCGGCGTATTCGGCGGAGGCCCCATCGTGGAAGAAGAAGGTGCGGGTGAGGCG
>PNAR01000383.1:0-4688 GCA_003169715.1 Acidobacteriaceae bacterium
CTGTGCTTTTTGATATGCCCCTCTAAGTTATTGGGATCAGTGTCGAAGAAAGGCATTGGAATATAACCGGGAAGAATGTCATACAGCGTTGGGATGTCCGTTGAGCCTTGAATGGAAGCGTGACCGCGCAGGGCGAGAATTCCTCCTCCGGGGCGGCCGATGTTTCCCAAGAGCAATTGCAGGATGGCGGCGGACCGGATGATCTGGACACCCTTCGAGTGCTGGGTCCAGCCAACGGCATAACAGATGGCAGCAGTTTTTTCCGGGCCGGATGCAGATGTGAATGTCTCCGCGACTTTCAAAAAAACGTCTTGCTGAACGCCACAAAAGCGCTCTACCATTTCCGGCGTGTAACGGGAGAAATGACGCTTCAGGACCTGGAACACGCAGCGCGGGTGCTGAAGCGTGGGATCGGATTCCGTTTTTGCGGCATCTTGAGCTTCGCCGCCGCGATCTTTGCCGTGTCCGCCGCCGGCGTCGGAATGGCCCGGAGCTTTATCCCCGTTCGATTTCTTAGCTGGCGCGCCCTGGTAGAGCCAGCTCTCGGGATCATACTCTTGCTTTTCCGCATTCCAACCAGAGAATAAGCCGTCCAGATCTTCAGTATCGCGGAAGTCTTCGCGCAAGATTGTGGGAGCATTCGTGTAATGGGTTATGTATTCCCGGAATTCTTTTTGATTCTCCAGGGTGTAACGGATCAGCGCTCCGAGAAAAATTATGTCGCTGCCAGCACGCAGCGGGACCCAAATATCGGCCATAGCGGACGTGCGGGTGAAGCGGGGATCCACATGAATGATTTTCGCGCCGCGCTCACGCGCTTCCATCACCCACTGAAAGCCAACCGGATGGTTCTCCGCCATGGACGATCCCATGATGAGGATGGCGTCCGAGTTACTCAAATCTTGTTGCGCTGTGGTCGCGCCGCCGCGCCCGAACGATGTGCCCAGACCGGGCACGGTAGAGCTATGTCATATTCGCGCCTGGTTGCTGATGCAAACCATTCCGAGGCCGGCGGCGAAAAGTTTTTTGATCAAGTAATTTTCTTCATTGTCCAGGGTTGCGCCGCCAAGATGCGCGATTGCTTTCGTCTGCATCAGCACGTCGCCATCCTGTTGTTCCTGGAATGTGTGATCGCGGCTCTCCCATAGGCGATCGGAAACCATATCCATCGCGGTTTCCTGATCAAGATCCTCCCACTCTTTCGAATAAGGACGGCGATACTTAACCCTAGTGAGTCGCCCCGGATGGGTATGAAGTTCGTAAGTATCCGCGCCCTTCGGGCAAAGACGCCCACGGGAGATGGGCGACTTCGGATCGCCCTCAATTGAAATTAGCTTGCCATTCTTGTGATAGACCAGTTGGCCGCAGCCGACACCGCAATACGGACAAATGGATGGCGTCGCCTCGGCACCGTCATGTTTCGGCTTTAAGTCACGTGTCTTGGCCGACATGGCTTCAGTTCCGGTTCCGTCAGCGCCAGTTTTGATTTGCTGAATGAGCGGCCAACTCGAGAGCAGGTGTTTGAGCATTGATATCCCCCGCACGCAGTCGAAATCCTAACTCGAAGTAAAAGATGCTACAAGAGATGATTGTAAGTAAGATGGCGTTGCCGAAGGAGCGATAACTTTATTTAAATGATTCTGAACGTTGGCGCATCCGTCCGTGCGCACAAACACGCTGGCGTCAAGGAAGATACGACTGGGTAGGGTTTGCGCGGTTAGACATCTTTGGGAGTGATTCTTGCTGTTGGTTCAGGACCGGGGAGCCGGGGATAGTTAGAGGCAGTTAGGAGTTTCTGGTTCTCAGTTCTCAGTGGGCTGGTCATCGCGAAATGAAGCGGGGCTCCATGGCTGCGATCACGCACAAAACATAAAATAGTGCGGCATTCGCTGGAACCTGAAGATTGAAATCGACCAGGCTATGCACAAGGATCCCAATGACGCCCAGCATGGCAGCCAAGGCAACCGCCCCGTTGATATCGCTGGACCAGTAGCGCAACTTCCTGGTTGCGGCTCGAAAAACCAGCCACAAGAACCAGATCATCGTAAAAAATCCAGCGGCTCCCATCTCGATTAGCAGTTGCAGGTAGTCGTTATGCGCTTCGTCTATATAGAAAGTTGTGTAGAAGCTTCTGTATTGTGGATAGACGTCCGCGAACGTGCCGAGTCCCCATCCGAGCAGGGGACGACGAGGAAACATCTTGAGCAGATCCCGATCAATCTGAACCCGCAATCCCTGGGTGACCTCCCGCCGTGCGGAGGGAAAGCTGGCGAGACGGCCGGCTATCTTGTCGTTGCCGATCCAGGCAAACAACGAGATCAAAAGAACGGCGAAGAAAACGAATGCCAACCGTCCGCGGAATGGAATGCGGCTTTGTTGCCGGATCAACGCAGCAAGCAGGACAATAATCTCGAAAACGAACGCAATCACGCCTCCTCTCGATCCGCAAAGAAATATTGTGGTAGCCATAACCGCAGATGCCAGAACTGCTAGCCTCCTCGGTGTCCCTCTTGCGTACTTCGTGAGTGAAAACACCAGCGGGATGGGAAACAGCATCTCCATCAACCCGGCATAGTGATTGTGGTTCACGTATGGACCGTAGATCCATGCGTAGCCGCTGGGCTTTCGCAGCCAATATAATCTGCCGTTCGAGGTTAACCCCTGTAGTAGCGCGAAGGTCGCAACTGCGAACCCGTATGACGAAAACGCCAGTGTGAGAATTCTGATTTGCGAGGGTCTTCTTAAACATTGAACGACCAGGAAGCAGATCAATCCATATGCGCCATAGAGCAGTACACCGGAAAGCGTGGCATAACGGTAGGCGCTGGTTCCTGTCAAAAGTTGCAGGAGAACCAAAAAAGCAAAAACCGCCATGGGCGCAAACAGAGGATTCCAACGAACGGTTAACGCTGAGGAGAATTGCTGCACGACCCAAACTATGAAGAGCAATGCTGACGCGGCTTCCAAGAAGAAAATGGACCAGGGTTCAACCGCTCCAAAGGCGAGCGGGCACAGCAGCAACAACGTCAGCGCACCATAGAGAACAATTGATTGGCGACGCGATTGTACCGAGAAATCATCCGCAGCTAATTTCCACCTGGAGGCGGGAAGCGGGCCGGTCACCGGGTGGTCGGTCCATTACTAGGGCTTAAAGAGACACGATCAATCCATAGTTTGCCTCGAATTGCGCTCCCAGGCGGCACGCGGCTAATCCGTAGAACCAGGAGGCCAGTGTCAGGCCCGGTTTCAAAATCGCCTCTTGCCTGATTCCAGTCGCCGGCGTCTCTAAGGGGATCACTCTCGAATAATAGTTTTTCAGTATAAAAATCTTTCACAACAAATTCTGGGCCTCCAGCCCCTTCCAAATGTTGTGTCTTAAAGTAGGCGGAGAAGTGATAGCTGGTACGTCGTTCAACCGGGATTAACTGATAAATTCCGGTATCGTCGAGACCGCTGCTGTCATATGAGATGAGCAGAGAGCGAGACCCGAGATGATGCTGCGTCGGATCTATCTGGAGATTTACGTCGGATCGTTTTTGGTATGTCCAGTCAAAGCCGGCGTTCAAGACGGTCAACCCGAAATCGCCATTGACGACCAGATTTTCCGGTGTTGGTTGATATGCGCGGAGATCGCACAGCGGGCCGGCTTGCCTCCAAACGTCGCGAGCCTGTGCGGGTTGGTGCTGTCCAATTAAATAGCGCACATAATCAAAAACATCGGTCAATGATGTGGGCTGGGCGAGCTTTACGATTTGAGTCCAGACCTTAGCCGCAGGCGCAGCCTCTCCCTTTGACACCAGAAAGTCTAAGAACCACGAATAAACTGCTGGAGTGGGAGGGATGGCCTCCTGTAACAGGACATCAACGTCCGGCATCACTTGCCAGCAGAGAGCTATGACCTCGCCCGACAAAGAAGGTTCACCCTCCAATGCGGTCCGAAACTCTCGAAAGGCGGAATGGAGATCACCTTGAATGAGGTATGAGTTACCGGCTTCCCACGCCACATAATAGTTTTTCGGATCTACGGCAATGGCGCGTTGCAACGTTTCCCGCTGGGCCTGCTCCTGACCTAACGCGAGTTGAGCAGACGCAAGCCTTAGCCAATAGGTGGAATTGTGAGGGTTCAACTTCGCAGCATTGCCAAAGGCCTCGGCCGCTTCTGGCAAGCGGTACATCAGGATCAGCCTCTGCCCCAATTTGTATTGATACTCAGCGTCGAGAGGTTCGAGACGGGCCGCAAGTTGTAAGCTCTTCCAATCTTCTTTTTCGGCAGAGTGATATGCCAGATATTCTGAAAAGGCTGATGCCATGTATCCAGCGGCTACGACCAAACACAAAATCAAGGAAACAATTCTCGCGGCAGGCGTCCTGAGTAGGGTGTTCATTACCGTCGAGGCTTACCGGGGGTCACGCCCCGCCAGATGTTACAGCAGAAATGATTTCGCCGTCGCCGTTTGAATCGTCATTCGGAGGGTCCCCGTCCTTATAGTCCTCGCGGTAGTACGAACGCGCGAATTTTCCCATCTGTCCATAGTAAGAATAATAGTCGGGAGAGCCAAGGTTCACCGCGTTTAGCAAAACTCCACTTATCCTGGCGTTAACTTGCAGCAGAATATCGCGGGCCTGCCGCAGAGCATGTTTTGTAGTGCCGCCCGCCCGAATCACGAGGATTACCGCGTCCGCCCTGG
>PNAR01000383.1:4801-35626 GCA_003169715.1 Acidobacteriaceae bacterium
GATCGCACGATCGCCTGCTGGAGGGTGGCGCTTCCGGTCAATACGTTTGTAAGACCAGTTTTTGGCACAATGCCAAGTGTTTTGTGAATGCTTGGGCGCCTTAAATCGCTGTCAACCAGCAGAACGCGGCTGCCTTTTTGCGCCAGCACGATCGCGCAATTAATGCTTGTTGTAGTTTTGCCTTCTTCCGGCAGCGCACTGGTGACGAGAATCACTTTCGGCGGCGCGCCCACGGATGTAAGCAGCAGGGAAGTGCGCAAAGCGCGATAGGCTTCCGCCATCTGAGATTGAGGCCGCGACTTTGTGATCATCTCCATGGATTGTTTGTTTCCGGCGAAGACCAGTTTTCGGCCCGTGCTGGCGTACCTGGTGCCCCCGCTCCCAAGAGGAATAATCCCAAGCGACGGCAGCATTGAGATTGCCTGAGCCTGTTCAACCGTGCGCACGGTATTGTCGAGCCCCTCCATCACAAAGGCAATTAAGATTCCGGTAGTGAGCCCCAGTACGGAGGCAAAAGAAAGGTTGCGGAAGAGATTTGGCTCCGCGGGGGATGTAGGAACGCGCGCCAGATCTACGGGTCGAATGTTATTCGATCGCAGCCCGGCAGTCACACCGGCTTCCTTCAATTTTTCCAACAAATTCTCGTAGAGAGTCCGGTTCGTATCGGCGTCTCGTTTCAGAAAATTATATTCAATCGCACTCTCGTTAAGTTGGTTGGCGTCCTGCTTCTGTTGATCGAGCGCTGTGCGGAGAAGATTCTCGCGCGCCAGCGCGGCAAGATAATCGCCGCGCAAACGCTCCACGACTTTTCTTCTTTCACCCTCGGTCTGAGCATCCACTTCCTTCAATTGATCGGCGAGTTCCGCTGTTTTCGGGTAAGCGGGACCGAATTGTGCGCCAAGTTTGGCAATTTGTATCTTTAAATCTACATGTTCCTCCTGCAATTTTTGAAGCAGTGAGGAAGCGGAACCAGAAGCGGTAGTTGCAATGTTAGCGGCGGCGGCAATGGAGTCGGTATCTCCCGACTGAATAAGCCGGTAAAGAGATTCTTTCTCCATCCGTGCGGATTCCGCGTCGGTCAACTCCTTGTTCAACTCGTCCAATTTGGAGGTAGTTATATTTTGCTTTTCGTCAATGCCCAAAATTTCGTGGTCTTTCTGGTACTTGACGAGTTTCTCCTGTGACGTTTCGACTTTCATTTGCAAATCTATCAACTTCTTGGAAAGCCATTCGGAAGTTTGCTCTGTGGATTCAAAGCGTGTCTTGAAATTCTGTTCCACATATGCACTGGCAAGGGCATTGACAGCACGGGCCGCCAAATACTTATCTGGACTGCGATAATGAATATCAATAATTCTGGTGTTGGGCTCCAGGATGACTGCCAAATTTGACTTAAAAGAGGCAATCATCTGAGTCGTCTTTTCAGAATCGAACTGGTTATCGGTGGTCAGTCCGAGAGACGAAGAAGGGGTTGGCGCGGCGCCCATCTGATTGTCCAGATTCAGTTGCTTGATGACCTGCCAAGCCAGGGAATCGCTGTGCAGGATGCGCACCTCGGTATCGAGGTCGGTGGGATCCGAATAATCATACCCGGGATTTTCGGAATCCTTGAGATTCAGAGTGACCGGATCCATTCTGTTGACCGCTATGCTGCCTACGGCGTCGTAAATCGGAGTACTTCGCAACGTGGCGATCAGTACCGCCGAAACGATCAAGGCAAAACAACTGAGCACAGCCCACTTGCGCTTCAGCAGCACATGGCTGTAGGAGCGGAGCAAGGAATCCTGCGTTGAGAAATGCGGATTATTGTAGGGGGTGAATCGGGGATTGACCGTGACGGGAAAAGCCGGCCGAACTTCACGTTCCAGGCGGCCATTCGCCTGAATAATTGGGCCCAAACTCATTCGTGCGCCTCAGAAAACGACCTGTGGCCGGAGCCGGACGCGCCCAAACTCGATCTGTTCGGATTCTTGCTCAACTCTTCTAACTCTTCAGGGAGACGGCGACGCATACATTCACAGGCGGAACAAGTTGCGCACATTCTAGCACCGTAGCATCTGGGTAAACAGGCTTATTTGCGCAATCGAGTTGGGACGTTCGTCGAAAAGCGAGATGCACAGCGCGTTCTGTCCGCTATACTACCAGTCGGAATCCGGCTGGTCCGGTCTTCGAGCACTATCGGCTTCGGTTCCCATCCTTCAACATTCGAGTCCAGGGGTTGGCAATGCAATGGTCCGAACAGATTGTGCTGGTCACGGGGGGCACGGGCTCGTTCGGCAAGAAGTTCTGCGAGCTGATGCTCGCCGATTATCATCCCAAGAAGCTGATTATTTTCAGTCGCGACGAGCTCAAGCAGCATGACATGCGAGCTTCGGGATTCGACCATCCCAGTTTGCGTTATTTTATTGGCGACGTTAGAGACGCCCAGCGGCTGGAACGTGCTTTTTCCGGAGTAACCGTGGTGGTGCACGCCGCGGCTTTAAAGCAGGTTCCTGCCTGCGAATACAATCCATTCGAGGCGATTCAAACTAACGTGATTGGTGCAAAGAACGTGATTGACGCTGCCATCAATCAGGGATGCCGCCGGATCTTAGCCTTGAGCACCGACAAGGCCGTGAACCCAATCAATTTGTATGGCGCGAGTAAATTGTGCGCGGAGAAAGTCTTTGTGCAAGCCAACGCCTATGCGGGCGCCAAGGATACTCGCTTCAGTTGTGCTCGCTACGGCAATGTGGTGGGGAGCCGAGGCAGTGTCATTCCAATGTTCCTGGAGCAGCGAAAGAGTGGCAGAGTTACCATCACGGATCCGCGGATGACCCGTTTTTGGATCACGCTGGAAAGGGGCGTGAGGTTCGTTGTGCGCTGTATTGAACAAATGCGGGGCGGCGAGATTTTCATACCCAAGATTCCCAGCATGAAATTGATTGACATGGCTGAAGCCGTTGCTCCAGGATGCGAACTCGAGTGCATTGGTATTCGGTCGGGAGAGAAGCTGCACGAGGTCCTCTTGTCGGAAGATGAAGCGCGAAATGCCGTGGAGACGGACGACATGTATGTCGTGCAACCTACGCACTCGTGGTGGCAAAAAGGAAACTGGAAGCAGGCGCGCGCGCTTCCTGAGGGATTTCGTTATAGCAGCGACACCAACCCGGAATGGCTGACGCGTGATGGGCTTTTTGCGCTTATCGAAGGAAGTGATGGCGAAGCAACTGCTTCTGGCCGCAGCTTAACCTTGATTGCAGGCCAGTCAAAGGTCTCATGAGTTTGATTTCCGCAGAGAAAGAAATACTCGCGGTGAATGGCGGAACGTCGGTTCGCAAGACGTTGCTTCCGTATGGCCGGCAAGCGATTGATGAATGTGACATTCAAGCGGTAGTAGACGTTCTGCGGTCGGATTGGTTGACCACGGGTCCCAAGGTCAGGGAATTCGAAGAAGCATTTGCTGAGTGGGTCGGCTCGAAATACGCCATCAGCTTCAGCTCGGGAACCGCTGCACTGCACGGTGCGGCATTCGCAGCGGGTTTGAAAGCGGGAGACGAGGCGATCACCTCGCCGTTGACGTTTGCGGCGACCGCAAATTGCATCTTGTACCAAGGCGCGACGCCGGTGTTCGCTGACGTGTCGCGCGACACGCTCAATATAGACCCCGCAGAGTGCGCACGCCGCATCACGCCGCGAACGAAAGCAATCTTGCCGGTAGACTACGCGGGCCATCCTGCGGACTTAAAGGCCATCTCGGAATTGGCCGACAGCCAAGACTTAATCGTTATTGAGGATGCTTGTCACGCGCTGGGCGCGGAGTATCGCGGACGCAAAGTTGGAAGCATTTCTCATATGACGGTTTTCAGCTTTCATCCAGTTAAGCATTTGACGACCGGGGAAGGTGGGATGGTCACGACGGACAATCCCCAATTTGCTGAAACTCTTCGCCGCTTCCGCAATCATGGCATCAGCAGCGAGGCCCGGGACCGGCAAAGCACTGGCCAGTGGTATTACGAAATGACCTTGCTGGGATTTAACTACCGCCTGACCGATATTGCGTGCGCGCTAGGGACTCAACAACTTCAAAAGCTGGAATCGAATCTTGAGAGACGGCGAGAGATTGCGGCTCGCTACAACGCCGAATTTGCGAACATGTCCGGCGTGCTAACTCCGCAAGTGCTCGATGGAATCAGACCTGCGTGGCATTTATATCCGCTGCGTTTGCAATTGGAACGTTTGAGTGCGGGGCGGGAGGAAATATTTCGGGCGCTGCGAGCCGAGAATATCGGGGTGAATGTCCATTACATCCCGGTTCATTTACATCCGTATTATCGTGACCGCTTCGGATACGGGGAAGGAGCCTTTCCCGTGGCCGAAAAAGCATACGAACGCCTCATCAGCCTGCCTATGTTTCACGGCATGAGGGACGAGGATGTGGAGGATGTGGTGCGGGCGGTAAAGAAGGTAATAAAAGCATTTTGTTTTTGAAGAAATATGGGAATGTGAGCCGCTCCAGTGATCAAGGACTCAATCAAGACGTTCATTGGCCGTACAGCGAACCATCCGATTGCTTGGCCGATTTACAAGGCGTGCGGGTGGTTATCAACACGTTTTGGCCGGATATACGGTCATGCGCGATTTGCTAGAGAGAATACGGAACAAGATGAGCTATTAACCCGAACTATCGCAGAGCTATTTCCAGATTTGACAGTTGCAAATGGCCTATTCAAAGGATTACGTTACCCTGCTTCGCGATCATTCGGAAGTGCGTTCCTGCCCAAACTCCTGGGTTCCTACGAATCAGAATTACATCCCTACCTGAAAGAAATGCTGTCCAATAACTACACGGCAATTGTAGATATCGGATGCGCCGAAGGGTATTATGCAGTCGGCCTTGGCCGGAGATTGGGCAGCGTCCAAGTTTATGCTTTTGATACGGATCTAAGAGCGAGACAGGCGTGCGCCGCGATGGCAACATTCAACGGCGTTGGCGATAGAATTCATATTGGAGGTTTCTGCGACGAAAAAATTCTTAAGACCATTCCTCTAGGTAGCAAGGCGCTTGTAATATCTGACTGCGAGGGTTACGAAGATGCGCTGTTTAACGCGGACTTGGCTCAAATTCTCGCAAGGCACGATGTGATTGTTGAAACGCACGATTTCATTAACATTGACATCAGCTCGAACGTGCGTAGCGTTTTTGCAAAAACGCATCACGTTCAATCGGTCAAGAGCGTGGATGACATTGGAAGGGCTCTTACCTATAAGTATGCGGAACTGGAGAAATATAGCACCAACGAAAGACGGCTTATACTCAGTGAAAGACGCCCTGCCACTATGGAGTGGTTGATCATGACTCCTAAAGAGATGACGCTGTCTCACGACCGCAGTCAGTCGTCCATCACCGACCTCCGGGCCGCATGCTAGCCTAGTTGCCAATGGCACAGGATTGGCTAACTCTGCGAATGATTCGCTTCTGCCTACCGATAAATAATTGTGTGGGAAAATTCCTTCTTCGGAGGTTGAATGTCCAATGGTGCGGTGTACATCATTACTCAAGACAAGAGGTACGTGAACCTACTGCTCACGTCCGCGGCGAGTTTGAAGCGGGCTATGCCGGAATTGCCGATTACGGTGTTCTCACAATTTCCAGTTGACGGCGCGGAATTAAGCAACGTCATTACCGTCGCGCCCACACAGGATGGCTTTTACGACAAGGCCATGCTTATACGGCAATCTCCCTATGAACGGACGATGTTTATTGACGCCGATACGTTTGTTGTTGAACCTGTTCCGGAGCTGTTTTCCCTCTTGGATCGCTTTGACTGCGCGGCGGCGCATGAGGAATATCTCAACACAGATTGGTTCAATTACTATGCGCGGCAAGACATACCGCAAAGCTTTCCTGAGTTCAACACTGGAATTCTAATGCTCAGGCGCTCTGAACGAACGGACCGCCTTTTGGGCGACTGGGGAAAGCTTTACCATGAATATCTAACGGGGAAACCAGATAAACAGATTAACGATCAACCGTTCTTTCGGGCCGCTGTGTACGACAGCGACGTTCGGATGGCGACGCTGACTAGGGAGTACAACTGCAAGTTCCGTGGGCAAGGTTATCTCAATGGGCCAGTTAAAATCTTGCATGGACACGTGAAGTTCGAAGTCAAACCTGAGCACATAAACAAAGCTGTGAAGGCGCTAAATGCGAGCAGTCGGCCTCGCGTGTATATTGCCGGGAAAGTTTATGAGCAGAAACTGGTTGGCAGGCTCGTGGGCCGCCGCAAGGCGCATAAGGTTGGAAGCTTTCCTGAATTGCCAGGGTCCATTGTTCTAATGCGAGCCAAGCGGCTTAAAGAGGTTGTGGGCGAAGTGGGCGTGGGGAGAGCTCTGGGGAAAATATTCAGAAGAAAATAAATCCGATGAAATTGCAAATGTAGTCCAGCGGACAATTTTTCAAGAATTAAGATGTATGGGGCGAGCAAATTCAATTGTCGCGACGGTTCAGGCACGTATGGGATCCACGCGGCTGCCCGGCAAGGTCTTGATGGACCTGGGGGGAGAAAGCGTTCTTGCCCGTGTTGTCGGTCGGCTGCGCCGCGCTAAATTGGTTGATAAGATCGTGATCGCGACAACCGACACCGCTGAGGACGACGCTATCATTGCCGAATGCGGAAAACTTGGTGTGGCTTGGTTCCGCGGGTCCGAAGGAGATGTTCTGGATCGCTACTATCAAACTGCGCTAGCATTTGACGCTGGCGCGGTAGTTCGCATCACTTCGGATTGCCCGTTAATAGATCCTGATCTTGTGGACGAGACGATCAAACAGTTTCAGGACCGAAGTGCCGACTACGCCAGCAATGCGATTGAGCGGACGCATCCGCGTGGATTGGATGTGGAAGTGTTCACAATAGCCATGCTTAAATCGGCGTGGCAGAACGCGAAGCAGCCTTATGAGCGAGAACATGTGACGCCTTACTTGTATGAGCATCCAGAACTTTTTCGGCTCGAATCTGTGGTTGGAACTCCGGACTACAGCCAACACCGATGGACACTGGATACTGCCGAGGACCTGCAATTGTTACGCGCCATTTACGACAGATTCGACAATCACGACCATTTCACCTGGCAGGACGTGATTGCGCTCATGGAGCACGAACCACAGCTTGCCAACTTGAATTGCAATGTCCGTCAGAAATCGTTGCAGTGAGATAGATGCCCTCTCGCACTCTCATCATCCGCGCCGATGCCAGCGTCGAGATGGGCACGGGTCACGTGATTCGATGTCTGGCGCTTGCCCAGGCCTGGCAGGACAAGGGCGGAGACGCAAGCTTTGCGATGGCGCAGTCAACACCGGCGCTCGATGAATATCTTCGTTCCGAGCATGTCGTGGTCGAGAACTTGGCGGTTTCTCCCGGCGGCGAGCAGGACGCGCTTCAGTTGGTGCTTATGGCACGCGGGTGCGCGGCGGATTGGGTCGTCGTGGACGGCTACCAGTTTGATAGCGCCTATCAGCGTGCCATCAAGCGAGCGGGTCTTAAGTTGCTATTGGTAGACGATACTGGAGAGAGCGGCCCCCACTCCGCCGATATAATTCTCAACCAAAATCCTCACGCGAACCACGATATGTACCGTGGCTCTAATGAATACCCCCGCTTATTACTTGGACTGCGATTCGCCATGGTGAGGCGGCAGTTCGCCGCTTGGCGCGAGTGGAAGCGTGCGATTGTCTCCGTCGGAAACAAAATTTTGGTAACCATGGGTGGAAGTGACGCCGCGAATATCACGAAAGAGATAATTCACGCATTGCATCTGGTGCAGGTTCCTTTCGAGGCGAAGGTCATACTTGGCGGCAGCAATCCGCACGGCGAGATTCTAGAGAAAGCCGTGGGCATGTCATCAAACAAAATTGAGCTGATAAGAAATCCATCGGATATACCTGATCTCATGGCATGGGCAGACATGGGAATAGCGGCAGCTGGGTCCGTTTGCTGGGAGATCTGCTTGCTGGGACTTCCGGCGATTTTGATCGATGTTGCTGAGAACCAACATCCGATTGCTCAAGAACTCGGACGACAAAGGGCGGTGATTCATTTGAGTTCGAGTGAGAATTTCGTACCTCGGAATCTTGCGTCTGCAGTAGAGTCGCTTCTCTCATCATCCGAAGTCCGCAGCACAATTTCTGAGCAGGCGAAGAAATTGGTGGACGGTAAGGGTGCAGAAAGAGTAATCGCCGGTATTTTGGCGGGAAATCTGCGCCTGCGCCGCGCGGAAGATGCCGATTGTCGCTTGTTATGGCAATGGGCGAACGATCCGGAAACCCGCGCTGCTTCATTTTCGTCTGGCCCGATCTCTTGGGAACAGCACAAGGCGTGGTTCAGGCACAAGCAGAACGATCCGGATTGCCGTATTCTCGTGGGTGAGGACGCGAATGGCCGCCTGGTTGGCCAGTTTCGAGTGGACTGGCGATCCGACGGGGAAGGCGAAATTGATGTGAGCATATCGCCCGATTGCCGTGGGTTTGGTTATGGAAATCTGTTAATCGAGTTGGGAACGCGCCGCGCATTTTCCGAAACGAAAGGTCAGCGGCTACATGCTTTCGTTAAACCTGACAACCAGGCATCGCGCCGGACCTTTGAACGGGCGGGGTTCAGCCGCGTGGGGGAAGAAAAAGTAAACGGACAGCAGGCCGTTCACTATGTTCGTGCAAGAGAACAAGGGCAACGATGAGGGATGACTGGAACTATTGAGCTGTCCCGGAAATACGCGATGCAAGTTTGAGTTGTCATCCTGAGCGCGAAGCGAAGGACCCATGCATCGCCGAATCAAGTACATAGGTCCTCTTAGGTTCAGGATGACAAGATTATTTATGGCACGAACTTATGGGACACAGTACTAGGGTGTGATTCGAAATGCCGCGAGACTCTCAAATTCCGCCGGTAAGTTATCTGGTTCTGGGATGCCAGCCGTGGAACCGCCGTGTATTTGATGAGGAACTCTGCCGGCTTCCTGGGAAGTGGTTTTATATCGGGTCGCCGGAAGAATTGTCTCGCCAGTTGGTGCGTGAAACTTCGCCGCGTTTTGTCTTCTTTCTGCACTGGTCCTGGAAGGTGCCTGAAGAAATCGTGTCGAATTTCGAGTGTGTTTGTTTCCACATGACCGACGTTCCCTATGGACGAGGTGGCAGTCCGTTACAAAACTTGATTCTTCGCGGCTATCGTGAAACCAAGCTCGCGGCCTTGAGAATGACCCACGAGTTCGACGCCGGCCCCGTATACTTCAAAGAGCCGCTCTCGCTGGAAGGCAGCGCAGAAGAGATTTACATGCGTGCCGCCCGATTATCGGCCACCATGGCCGGCCGCATTATCCAGGAGGAAATGCAGCCCGTGCCACAACGAGGAGAAGTCGTGGAATTCAAGCGGCGAAAGCCGCATGAAAGCGTGATCTCGACGCCGGCCTCACTGCAAGAGCTCTACGATTTTATCCGCATGCTCGACGCCGAGGGATATCCCCATGCTTTCCTGGAGCACGCGGGATTTCATTTCGAATTTACCCGCGCCGCGTTTTGCGAAGGAGGTTTGACTGCAAACGTTAAGATAGTTCGGGTTGGTGAACAGAAAGAGGCCGCACCGGAATGAGAATTCTAGTTGTGGCGGCTCATCCGGACGATGAGGTGTTGGGTTGTGGCGCCACAATGGCGCGTCTCGCACTTGAGAAGAATGAAGTATATGTTGCGATCATGGGCGAAGGAATCACTTCCCGTCATGAGGCGAGGGAGGACGCCGATACCGCCCAGCTCCGCCTCTTGCATCGAAACGCTCAAGCGGCGGCCACTAAGATTGGCGCCAGGGACCTTGTCCTTTATAAACTTCCTGACAATCGCTTGGACACCATCCCACTACTCGACATAGTTAAGCTGGTGGAGAATCTGGCGAAAAAAGTCAAACCAGAGATTATCTACACCCATCACCCAGGGGATCTAAACATGGATCACGGCATTGTCCATCGCGCTGTATTGACCGCGACCCGGCCAATGCTGGGACAGTGCGTGCGCGAAATTTATGCCTTCGAAGTGCCCTCTTCCACCGAATGGTCCTTTCAAAGCCTGGGACCGCCATTTCGTCCAAATGTTTTTGTAGATGTGACCCGCACTCTGGAGACCAAAATTGCCGCGATGGCGTGCTATGGCACCGAAGGTAGAGAGTTTCCGCATCCTCGCTCGGCCGAGGCATTGAGAGCCATTGCGACCCGCTGGGGAAGCGTTGCGGGATGCCAGGCTGCGGAAGCTTTTGAACTAGTGCGGTCGGTGCGCCCGGAAACGAATCCAAAATGATTCCAGCAGTATCTATCGGAAACCGGCGAGTGGGCGCCGGTGAACGGGTATACGTGATCGCCGAGGTCTCCGCCAACCACAACCAGGACTATGACCAGGCGGTCCGCATTATTCACGCCGCCAAGGAAGCCGGGGCCGATGCTATCAAGCTTCAGACCTATACCCCGGACACGATGACGATTCGCAGCGACCGCGAATACTTCAAAATCGGCGGCGGCACTCTTTGGGATGGCCGCAACCTGTACGAACTCTACGGCGAAGCTTACACGCCCTGGGAATGGCAACCCAAGCTTAAAAACGCAGCGGGCGACTTGGGGCTCGATCTGTTTTCTTCGCCTTTTGACGCCACTTCGGTGGATTTTCTTGAACGCATGGACGTTCCGGCCTACAAGATTGCGTCCTTCGAGTTGGTTGACCTTCCACTGATCCGAAAAGTCGCACGCACAGGGAAACCCATCATCATGTCCACCGGGATGGCAAACATCGAGGAAATTGACGAAGCGTTACACGCGTCGTATGCCGAAGGAAATACTCAGGTGGCGTTGCTGAAATGCACTAGCGCGTATCCGGCCACTGCGGATGAAATGAATCTTAGGACGATTCCAGAGTTGGCCCAAAGATGCGGAGTTCCCGTTGGACTTTCCGATCATACGACTGGGATTGCGGTGCCAGTTGCGGCCGTCGCGCTCGGTGCCTGCATTATTGAAAAGCACATCACCTTATCCCGAAGTCGCAAGGGCCCTGACAGCGCCTTCTCACTCGAGCCCCATGAATTCAAGGCTATGGTGGATGCGGTACGAATCGCAGAGAGAGCGTTGGGGCACATATACTTTGGTGTCAGCGCCACGGAGGAGAGCAGCCGCGTATTCCGCCGCTCTCTGTTTGTGGTTCAGGATGTGAAATCTGGAGAAGCGTTTACCGCTTCGAACATTCGCTCGATTCGGCCTGGACATGGTTTGCACACCAGGCATTTGCACCAAGTTCTTGGAAGGCGCGCGGTGCACAGTATCCAGCGTGGAACGCCTTTGAGCTGGGATCTGGTAGATACCAAATGAAGCTGGTCAGCCCGCTGTTGAAACACGTTGTCTATCCGGGTTTGGGTCGCACCGGGCATTTCCGTCACCGACAGCCTGAAGGGCCGATCGTGGTGACATATCACGGAGTTCTTCCCGAGCAATACCAGGTGCTGGATCCGGGCCTCGATAGTAACCTGGTCTCAATCGCGTCGTTACGCCGCCAACTCCAACTCCTGAAGACTAACTACAATGTTATTTCTCCTGAGCAATTTGCCCTATGGTGTGGGACGCAAAAACCATTGCCGGCACGCTCAGTTCTATTGACCTGCGACGATGGACTACAGAATGTTTTGACTTTAATGTCTCCCCTTATGCAAGAGCAGGGCGTTTCGTGTTTATTTTTCGTCACTGGAGCTTCGCTTGAGGAACGCCCATCCATGTTGTGGTACGAAGAGCTGTATCTGATGCTTCTCGACGGCCCCGAGATCTGCGATTTCGAGCTTTCGGGTGGCGATTTGCGGATTCGTATCGCGGGAAGGAAACAAAGGCGATTGGTTTGGTGGAATCTGGTCAAGAGACTCTCTCAATTTTCACGGGAGAACCGAACATCGCTCCTTCAAGAAATTAGAGTTCGGTTGGAACTTCCGGAAGGATGGAGTTCGGGTTATGTAGGAGACTCGGTTTTGCGAAGCAGATTCTGTATGCTTACGCTTTCTGAGTTGCGGCAACTGGCTCAGGGGGGCATGTCCATAGGTTCACATACACTGTCTCACCCGATGCTGTCTCAGCAGACGGAGGAAGCTGCCTGGGCGGAGGTTTCGGAGAGTCGGATAGCTTTGCAGCGCTCCTTGAATTGTAAGATATGGGCGCTGGCATATCCCTTTGGAGACAGCGGCTCAGTTGGTAAGCGGGAACTTGAACTGGCGCAACGCGCCGGTTTCGGTTGCGCGTTCCTGAATATTCAAAGCAATGACAGTGTGAAGCCGTCATTGTTTGCGCTCCCTCGAATTCATGTCACTGCCGGAATGGCCCTTCCGGAATTCGAAGCTCATGTTTCCGGTTTTTACCGATCATGGCGTAATCGTTTTGTTCTTGGTTCGAAGTGGACGCTTTCGCAAGGACGCGAATGAATACTTGTCAGGATATAGACAATTTTCGAGTGTACAGTTCTTCGGAAGTTGCGGAACACTATCGGTCTTTGAACTATTTGACGCCTTGTGAGCGCTTTTTATTTGACAAATACGTGACCCCGGGGATGGCGGTGCTCGATGCCGGCGTTGGCGGAGGGCGGACGGCGCCCCGTCTCTCCAGAGATGCCGGGCGCTACGTCGGAATTGATTACTCGGAAGCCATGGTGAAGAACTGTCGCGCCCGGTTTCCGGAGCTGGAATTCGCTGTTGCCGACGCTTCTGATTTGTCAGCGTTTGCTGACGGTTCCTTTAACGTCGTAGTCATGGCGTTCAACGCTGCGGATTATGTTGTTCCGGCAGAACGGCGATGGCAATGCTTCCGTGAATGCCGGCGCGTACTTCAGCCGGGCGGAGTTTTCATATTTTCCTCCCACAACCCCCGCGCGGTGGTGGTTCGTGCCGCTTGGGATCGCGAGAAGGTCCGCCGGTTCGCGGAAGGATTGATTCCCAGGTCCAGTATTTTTTTCCCGCTCGCCATCTTTATGGGCAACTCACTGAAAGCTGCGCACGCATTTATGCGCGCAGCTCTATCCTCACTTACAAGAGTCGTTGGCCGCATAACAAAATCGGCCTTTTGGCGCGGCGAGGGCCATCTGATTGATCCTGTGCATGGGGGGCTTCTGACGCACTGTTGGGTGCCGCGTCGTGTGGCCGCCGAACTGTCTACAATGGGATTCCAACTGATAGGAACCATGGGAGACGATTATCCTCGCAGAAGCTGGATGTTCACGACGGACTGGTATTACTACGTTTTCGCAAGAGCCGCCTTGCCGCTCGACTGTGAGAAGCCGTGCGTCTAGTTCTCCATAGCGACATTCCGAATGATGTAAGCCTCGGGCGACAGTGGAACGATCTGGTTCATCAGATGGAGTGCCCAGAAGTTTTCTACACGTATGAATGGGCTCTTGCGGTACATCGCACTTTCGGGACGGATATCACTCCGCTACTCGTCCTTGCTTATGAAGGAGTGTCTTTGGTAGGTGTCGTTGCTTTAGCTGCTGATCGGCAGAACAAGACCATGTATTTCTTGACCAGCAAAACTGCGGATTACTGCGATTTCATCTGTTCTCCCGGCCGGCGTTCCGAATTTGTACACGCAGTTCTTGTTGAATTGCACAAACACCAATTGGGTAGGTTGATCCTGGCAAATCTGCCGGCGGATTCATCAACGGCGGTCGCACTTAGCACCGCCAGGAGGTTCGGGTATTTTGCATTTGCCCGCCCCGGATATCTATGCGCCCAGGTTGCGATTGGCTTAGAGGACGCGAGGGAGGACATAGCACAGTCTGTGCGCCGCCGGCTCCGTCGGTTTCGAAAAGCCATGGGTCAGAGTAGGCAAACTTGGGTCACGCACGCAAGATCTCCAGACGAAATTGAGCATGCGTTTTCTGCGTTTGCAAAAGCACACGTCGCCCGCTTTCTGACAACTGGCCGAATCAGTAATCTAGCTCAAGCTGCCCGGCGGAATTTTCTGCTTCAACTGAGCCAGTTACTGTCTCTATCAGAGTCGGTTGTTTTATCCCGCTTAATGCTAAATGAACGCCCGATCGCTTGGAATTTTGGATTTCAATTCGGCGGCAGCTGGTTTTGGTATCAGCCTACCTTCGACACCGAATTTCGCCAATACTCCCCGGGAGTATGGCTTCTTTCGTCAATTGTTGAAGAAGCTTGCGGGAATCCTGGAATCAATCGGGTGGATCTTGGTTTGGGAGCAGAAGAGTATAAAGAGCGGCTGGCGAATGGCTCTCGCCAAACTTTGCACATTACAGCATCAAGCTCGTTTTTCGCGCATATCGCTGGTGTCGTCAGGTATTACGCAGCCAGCGCTGCGAAATCTATACCGCAATTGGAGGAATTTGTCCGACACCTCCGGAGAGGCGCATTTTCATTACATAGGGCGCTGCAGGATGAAGAGACGACATGGTGGTTCACAAGGGTTTGGAGTTATGCGAGGGCGAGACTTTTTGGAGGGCAACAATTTCTTTTTCTTGAGTGGGAAGATCGCAGCGGATCAAGCGCGAAAGGCGCAACTCTGGCTGCCAATGCCGAGCCCATCAGCATACATTTGCTGGCGGATGCCGCGATGCATTATGAAGGCGATTCAGAAACGCTCAAGTATCTAGTGTGCGCAGCCAAACTAGTTGCGGCCAAAGCTGGCGGGTTCGCCTTGGTTAACGATGTGGGAATAGCCCAGCATTTTTATTGGCGAACCGATTTTGACTCATCCCGGATCCACGAACTTGATTGTCAACTAAGCAGTTCGAAATCAGATTCCGCTCTGCTTTGCGATTGTTGGACACCGGTTTCTATGCGAAAGAAAGATTCTCAGGGACCGGCGCTTTTCGCGATTGCTTCCCACGTGCGGGCTACAGGGAAGCGACCATGGATTGCTGTACCGTGCTGGAATGCTCCCTACATACGAGAAGCCGTAGAAGTCGGTTTTATCTCGCGATTCTCAGCGACCCGCAAACATGTTTTACTTCGCAACACAGTTAATGCATCGCAATCGGTAAAGTTCGCGCAACCGGGTCTGAATATTTCTAGTGCCGCTTAGCGGCCGCAGAGACCAAATGAAAGTCTTAACTCTTCACCCTCAAGACCGGTGGACCTCCGCTGCGTGTAGCGGAGGATATGATCTGGTGGTTGACCTGGGACGAGCGCCATTCGCTACTTACGAGGGTTGGAGCTGTCAGGCTGGGTGTCCGGTAATCGGGCTCTCTGATTTTGCCGATACGAATGGAGATCTTTACCACACTCGATCGCACGTGCAAATGGGTGCAACTTTTGTCACGGATCGCATGGGGATTGATTGGTGGAGTGTGCTCTCGCTGGAAATTGTACCTCAGCTACAGCAGCTTATTCTGATCCAGCGCCTCGCCAGGCACATAAACGAGAAGTGTGACATATATTCCAGCCGCGCAGACTACAGATCGGCGGCGCTTCACGAAGCCCTCGGCGGGCGATTGATTAACCTGGAGACCGCTTTCCGCGGAGCAGTCCGGCGATTGCGATACTATTTTGGGGTTGCGTCGAAATTTAATAGCAGGCAAATCTTTCAGATTGCACAGGATAAGTTCGATAAGGAGCACGCGATTCGCCGGCGACTTGCGAAGCGCGGCTCAAACTCGGTTCGGTCCCCGATCCTTTTGCCAAGCGCGTACATTAATGTTTCGCGCACAGCCCTTTCGTATGCGGAGCTACTGCCAGATGAGCAGTTCTTGTTGGTATGTGCCCGAGATAGCGCAAAAGTGCAGGACTTGCCGGCGAATGTCCGAATGATTTCGCTGAATCCCTATTTCTCCTCGCCGAACGCAGGCGACGAGATATCGTCTTTGCTCGAGAAATGGGCCACGCTGAAAAAGCATCTCATTTCCCGTGCACCCGAGTTTCAGTCTGGTGCTGCGGTGGGCCTGTTCGATCGAATTCCATCCTTGATCCGGTGGGGGATCACTCTACGAGATGCGTGGATCCGGCTCTTTGAATGCGAGAACATCCGGTCATGTTTTTGCGCTGACCACAGCAATCCTTACACGAGGATTCCACTTCTCCTGGCAAAACGCGCGGGAGTCCCAGCGCTGGCGTGCCATCATGGGGCCTTGGACGCCATGATGGCGACAACCACGCATGACGCGGATTTTTATGTGGCTAAAAGCGAAATGGAACGCGATTATATGACCCGAGTATGTAGTATCTCTCAAGAGAAGGTCGTTGCCGTCCGTGCGTCCGACATGCGGAGGAGCTTTCGATTGGCAGACTCGCAAGATAGGCCATGGCTCGTTTTCTTTTCTGAACCTTACGAAGTAAGCTCGTGGCGCACGGATGAGGTGTATGGAGAATTGTTGCCGCAACTATTTTCACTATCGGAGACCTGTGGGCTTAAGCTGGTTTTCAAACTGCACCCGTTTGAGACTGTGAAGAGTCACCGCAAGTTGCTGCGACGGCATTTGCCGGCCGAAAGGGCGCGGCAAATCGCAATCATTAGCGGTCCAATATCTGAGCAGACTTGGCAAAACACTCGATTTGCACTTACCGGGCAATCGAGCATTGCTCTGGAATGTGTCGAGCGAAATGTTCCCATATTCTTGTGCGGTTGGTTGCGAGATCCTTTTTGCGGATATGTCGAGCAATATCAGAGATTCGGGGTGGGGCATCTGTTGGGAAGCGCTGCTGAAATCAGCGATATTCCACGTCTCCTTGCATCGCAGCTGGCCAGGTTTGAAGCAAGGCAGAATTCGCCGGATCAGATTGGCGCCGAAATTTTAAAAGAGCTGCTCGCAACCTCCCATCCACTCCCAATTGCGGCGGGAAGTTAGTTTATTCGTATGCAGGAAACGCCCGCGATAAAAGAGTCTTCCCTCGACTCACTCGTTCCCTCTCCCGAAACATTGGCCGACGCGGGCTTTCAGAGTCAGATGGAACACATTTCGCGCCATTCTTTTGTTTTTTTCCTGGGGACCATATTCACCGCCGCATTGGGGTATTTGTTCAAGGTGTATCTCGCGCGAGAATTAGGCGCCGAGGCTCTCGGCGTTTACGCCCTGGGAATGACGATCATAGGGTTGCTGGGAGTATTCAGCGCAGTCGGGCTTCCCCAGGCGGCCGTGCGATACGTCGCCGCATATTCCGCAACCGGGAAGGTCGAACTACTCAGGAAATTCCTTGGGCGCGGAATTTTGCTCCTATTGATTTGTAACCTATCGCTGAGCGTGGTGCTCTTGTTGATTGGACCCCGAATCGCGATCCGTTTCTATCACACTCCGGCGTTGAGCAAGTATTTCGGACTGTTCGCAATGATCATGTTGTTGGGAGCGTTGACCACATTTCTTGGACAGGCACTGGCGGGTTACAAAGATGTGATGCGCAGAACCGTGATCGCGAACTTCATAGGGACTCCGCTGACAATGGCCTTAAGCGTAGCTCTGATTGTCTTGGGGTTCGGTTTACGAGGCTACATTGCAGCGCAGGTCCTAAGCGCCGTTGCCATGCTTCTGCTATTCGGCCTCTCAGTGCTGAAATTGACACCGGCTGGCCCGAGCTTCTTCAGGGCGATCTCTTCTCCGCTCGAAGAGGAAGTCGTTTCGTTTTCCGCGCTCGCTTTTGGCATAACCCTGCTGGGATTTCTAATGACTCAATCCGACAAGATTCTGATTGGGGTTTATCTTAATGCGCGAGACGTTGGAATCTATGCGGTCGCTATGGCCCTGGTTGCATTCGTTTCAATCGTTTTGCAGTCGGTGAACCAGATATTTTCGCCTACCATCGCCGAACTTCACGCCCGCGGCCAAAGTGCGATGCTTGCCAGGATATTTCAAACATTGACCAAGTGGTCTTTGGGCCTAACCCTACCGCTTGCCGCAGTGATGGTAATATTCGCTCCCGTACTCATGAGCATCTTCGGAAGCGATTTTGAAATTGGCTGGCCCATCCTTGTGATCGGGACCATTGGACAGCTGGTGAACTGTGGCGTTGGATCAGTAGGATATTTGCTTCAGATGTCGGGCCATCAGCGCGATCTGGTTAAGATTCAGGGCGTGATGGCGGTTGTCATGATAGTCCTTGGGTTCCTGCTGATCCCCAGATGGGGTATTGTCGGAGCGGCCGCTGCTGCGGCGATCACAAACCTGGTATCGAATTTGTGGTATCTCTGGGAAGTGCGTCGCAAGCTTGCAATGTCTCCGTACAATATCAGCTACTTCCGTCTGCTGTTGCCGCTGGCTGGAAGTGTTGGCGTATTGTTTCTTGAGCATAGATTGTTGCTTGGACTGTGCTCGGGCTGGTTTCTGGCCGCGACAGCACTCATCGCAGGTTATGGCACATTCATTGGCCTCGCACTTGTTGTTGGCCTCGATTCGGATGATCGCATTATTCTCAATGCCATCTGGTCGCGGGTTGGTGGGACGTTTCTTCTGCGCGGAGATGGTCTCTGATGCCGGGTGAAATGCGCGATTTACGGCTTCCATTCCATCTATGCCAGTTGGCGGAGGAAAAGTACGGAAATCGCTTTGGTACCCTGGAACAATTTCTCACGCACGTTCTGGAACAGCTTGTCCGCGACGACGCAGCGAAAATGGACCAGGAGGAACAACGCATCATTGAAGAGAGGCTGAAAGACTTGGGATATATTTGACCTAAATTGCTCCAGGTGACACCATCCAAGTTCAGTTTGCTCACCCGAAAATGAAGCCTGTTTCTTCCCATACTCCCGCGCCGCTGAGTGAGGAGGAACTGCGCGGCCTTCTCGAAAGATACCGGAGAGAAAACTGGCAGGGCATCCAGACGCCCGAATGGCAATCGAAAATCGTTGACGACATTCTCCGCGACGACGGCGAAGGTGTTTTCAACCAGCTAGCTTCGGTTTGGACTGTTCCCGAAGGCGCAACCGTGCTTGACATCGGGTCGGGCGCGGGGACGTTTGTACTTGCGTGCCGCCGAAGAGGTCTAAATGCCTTCGGAATCGAGCCAGATCGGATTGGCCAGGGCGGATCTCTAATCTCGATTCAGATCGCCAGGCGGCGGCTGGAAAATCAGGCATTCGCGGTAGCGTTAGGAGAACAACTGCCGTTCCGCGATCGAAGTTTTGATCTCGTCACGATGAATCAGGTGATGGAGCATGTTTCCGAACAGAAGGCGGTACTTTTTGAGGCCGCCCGGGTGCTAAAGCCGGGTGGCGCAATCTACATCGCGTGCCCTAATTATCTTCGATTTTACGAATCGCACTATAAGATATTTTGGCTTCCGCTTTTTCCAAAGAGCTTCGGGCGCCTTTATTTGCGCGCTCGCGGGCGAAATTCGGTCTTGCTGGATCAGCTTACATATACGACAAATGGACGCCTAAGGAAACTTCTTGGAAAGTTGGGGCCGGGGTACACGATGATGGACCTGCATCGTGATAGGTTTCTTGAAAAATGTAAACGAGGCACATTTTCGGTTCTTCGCGCACGGTTCGTGAGCAAGATGATGCGATTGCCTTTCATCGGCAGCGTGGTTTCCGTTGTCGCTCTGTATTTTTTGCGTTGTACCGAGGGTGGGAGCGAAATGGTCGTAGTTCGCGAGAAGCACAAGGCGTAATCGCGGCTTAACGCCGAGACTGCGAAGTTGCTGTTAGGAACTGCGGAAAATGCGAAGGCCGGAAGCCGGAAATGCCCGGTTCCAGCCTGCGCTTACTTCAACTCGAGGCTTTGGCGGTTCAGTGACTTTCCGAGGTGTTCGCGGCCGCAGTCGTGCCGCTGCCAGTGTCAGGCATGTTTAAACGGCTGAGATGCGGGAAAAACGGAGTCACTTCAAACGGCATTTTGTCCCTTGGCGTCATGATCGCCACCGGCGCCGACTTGGTAAGTTCCACCTGATCGCTCCAGGGATTCACTTTGACGCGATCCCCCAAGGGTAGAGCGGCAATCTGATCCAGCTTCTTTACATCAAGTGCGGGGCCAGAATTCGTGAGCGCGGTGAGCCTGATCAGGTTTCCTTTTTCATCCACAAAGCTGTCGCCCAACCGTGCCGTGAGCAGAGCGCCGAGAGAAGGCGCCCGTTCGGATAGCTGCTTCAGGAACAATCTGCCCGTATCCATTTTCTGAGCATAGGGTGAGTTTTTGAGCAGCTCGATGGCTTTGACGTCAGCCGCAGTTTCCTCCTCGGGGCTGTGCTTGAATCCCAGGTTTGAAAACGTGGCTTCGTCACTGAAAATCATGCGGTCGCTGAATGCAAACTTGCTTCCCAGATTGTGACCCAGAACAATGTGTGCCAGTTCGTGGGAAAGAACCATGGCAAGGCTCGATTCATCAGGAAGCACATCCACCAGGCCGCGACTGATGATTATGGTATTGCCTACGCTGAAAGTTTCGAGGGGTGAAGTGAGCAGCAGACGAGTGCGAACCGGACGCGGCAATTCAATGTTGTTAGTAACCAGAAGATTGTTGACTACGGTTTGCAGAACCTTGTCCACATCGCTCTCAGGCGCGAGCAGTCCGGACTGCTCCAAGCGCGCCACTACGTTGTCATCTGCCTGCTGCTGCCAGTCTCTTTGTGCTTCGAGCGGAGAGGCATCCTGCGCGGAGGCGCTGTCGTCCTTCACCGAATCAACTCTCAGTTGAGTCAGTTCATCCTCTTTTGCTTCGTTCTTTAGGTTGTAACCCCAAATACGAGTTTGGGCTTTGAAAGCGGTCTTCGTTTTCGCGCCATAGCTGAAGTCCCCTTCTTCGCTGTAGATGTAGGCGGGCAGCCAGTAGTTGGGAACCAGGTTGAGCCGCCAGCTATCCATGTGGAAGAAATAAGTTGATCCCTTGGGACGTGGCGCGTAAGTTCCGTTTAGCCGCACAATGTTGTAATTCTGATCCTCAATCCAGATACGACCGAGGAAACGTCCACGGCCGGCGTCTTTTTTTGGATTCACATCAAATACCAGGCAGCGGATATCTCCAAGAAATTCGCGGCGCACATATTTAAAGTCGTAGTGATTGCGGTCGAAATCATGACGGTCGGCGAAGAGCATCCAGGAAAATCCCGTCGGGTTGTACTGAACTTTAAAGAGTTTTGTGACGCCGCCTAAAAGATTTTTTTCCAGGCTCTTGTCGTCGGAAAGATAGTCGCGCCGGTCCACCGCTTCGCCCAGGTCGAGACGCCCCAGAAAATAATGATCGGCTTTAGGAACGTCGCCGAGCAGTTGATCCCCCTTAAGATCTTGCAAATAGGTTTCGACCAGCGGAGTGCGGTTTTTTAGGAAGTCCATCAGGGTATGTTCACGCAGGATCGCGCGATTTACGACGTCATCCATGGTCGCTACGGGGGCAGAGGCGGCCTCTGGCTGCTTCGCGCTTGCAGGCTGGGATGCGGGGACGTTTGAGACCGCAGTTTCTGACGGCACTGAAGTGGCGGCAACTTCGGCAGGCGAACCTGAAACGGCTGCACCTGATGCTTGAGGTGCAGCTTGTTGCGCCGTGGCGCTCAATGAAATCAACAGGACAGCAAACAAAGTGTTCTTGGAAATCTTCATAAGTCCTCGCTTCTCTCTACTTCGTATCCCAAGTTCGAATCCCAACCTCGGCTCCCGGTTCGACTTCCTCTCAAATCCTCATCCCGAATTCGTGCTGCTCTCGAATTACATCGCCAGTTCGAACATCACATGAACGACGGCCGTTAAATCCACCGGCGAACCGTTTCGCTGCGCCGGTTTAAACCGCATATTGTTGGTGGCAACGACAGCTGCTTCATCCAAACCGTGACCAAGCCCGCGAACTACACGATTGACGTGCAACTGTCCATTCGCCCCGAACGTGACTTCTAATAGAACCTCGCCTTGCAATTGCAGCTTGCGTGCTTCATCGGTATAAATCGGTTTCGGCTTGTAGGTGATTTCGATTGGTGACGTAGCCGGTCCCTCGTCCACCGTGCGCTTGGCTACTGGCGTCGCGATGGCTTGGGCAGCAAACCCAGTTTGCGCCACCACCCCCGATGCACGACCGTCTCCGTGACTCGGCCGGGCTATTCCGTTTCCGAATCCTGCACTCGCAACGGTTCCCTGGAGCCCTTTTGCACCGCCGGTGCCATTGCCGTGTCCCGCACCCTCGGGCAGATCGAATGAACCCGTGGTGGCGGCGACCATATGCGAGGGGCCCTTTCCCTGGCCTTTCAGACCATTGGGATCGCCGAAGCCTCCGGTCTGAACTTTTTCTACAGTTGTGTTCAGCGTTGCCACAGCGGAGCTTCCAAATGATCCGGTGTAGAGGAGTTTTGCCGGGCGCGCCGCTGAAACCTTTACCAGGACCGGTGCTGAAAATCGCGCTTCGAGCTTGGGTGGTTCGATTTCTTTCGGGATGGGTTTCGGCTGAACGCGAGCGATCTTTGGCAGAACCAATTTTGGCGTCGGTATTTCAACGGGAGGCAATTTCGCCACAATTCTTCGCTGCAACGGAGGCTGCTTCATCGGTTGCGGCCGTAAGGGGGGCGTAGGAATGATTTCGGTCACGGTGTATCTCTGAAATAGCTGAAGCTGGTCCGGCCACACCAAACGCTCGAACAGAAAAAGGAGAAGCAGGAACGTGATAAGCCCATAGCTGGTAACTAAGGTTCGCCAATCCATTTTCCTCTCTGGCAGAAGGCCCAGCTGAAAATTGTCAGACATAGAAGTGCATCAGCTCCAAAAAAGGAATCCGGGCCTGGGGGATGCACGGGTGGAGTCTCTAAATTAAAGTAGCGGGGTACATGCGTAAATGTGTCTGGTGACCCTGTACCTAAGTAACAAGGGATTTCCCGGAAGGGAACTGTTTCACGAAGGGAACTTCAAAAGTAGCACTCACCATTCAGCAATCAGTCAAAGCTGAATGCTGAATGCCTGGTCTCGCTGACGCGAGAAATGGCAGGCCCGCCCACCCAGGACAATTACGCCTTGAAAAAGCCTCCTCTCTTATCGAGGGCCAACCGCCCCAAGCCGCCCCCGACATCCTCGCTCCGCGAGAAATCGGCTACTGTTATATAATCCCTCCGTTTCATCGAAGTTCATTTCTGTTGCGTTCTGCGATAAAGGAGTTTATGCGCTCATTTTCGGCGGCTGTTTTAACATTGTCGGGCCTGATCCTGGCAGTCAGTCTGAGTGGGTGCGGAGGTGGTGGCTCCTCCGGCGAACCATCCTCGGGCGGCTCAAATTCTCCTCCTCCACCACCCAAGGAAATCTTGTATGCCACGGGTCTTGGTAAGGCAGTTTTAGAATACAGCATTGATAAAAATACCGGCACCCCAACCTTGATAACTAGCGCCGCTGGAAATAGCGCTTTCGGAATTGCCATAACTCCCTCCAATACCTTCTTGTATGCCTCTAATGCCCAGGACCCCGGTGTAAACGGATTTTCCATTAGCAGTGACGGAGGATTGTCACTATTGAGTGGTTTTCCGTTTTTATTGCCAAGTTACCCTGCGTTTAATGAGGTAGATAGTTTGGCGATGGATCCAGCAGGTAAATTTCTTTACGCACCGGATGCATCTTCCAATCAGATTGTCGGGTTTTCGATTTCGACCTCGTCCGGGGCTCTGACTCCGATTCCGGGTTCGCCTTTCCCGGCAGGAATGCCACCGCTCGAAGTCGCGGTTGATCCGTCGGGAAAGTTCTTGTATGAAAGCGGCGGCGGTATTTCCGGATTTACCATCGATTCTTCCACCGGAGCACTCACATTGATCCCGGGTTCGCCATTCTCAACCCTGGGTTCTGGAGATGTTGACGGTCTGGCTTTTCATCCTTCCGGAAAATTCCTTTATGCTGCGGCGTTCTCAACTAGCAAGATTGCGGCCTATAGCATTGACACCACAACAGGTGTGTTGACAGCCGTCCCTGGCTCAGTATTCTCACTGAGCAACTCAAATGCTCCACTGCCATACTCTCTCACGGTGGATCCTACAGGAAAGTTTCTCTATGCCTTGGGTGAGAATGGAATGGTTTACGGATTCACAATTGATGCAAGTAGCGGCGCTTTGACGGCGATCACGGGTTCTCCATTTGGACTACAGTGGACGTTATTTCTTTCGGACCTAGTGGTGGATCCGTCAGGAAAATTTTTGTATGCCGGAGGCTTTGGGCTGAACGGTATGTTTATTTTCAGCATTGATGCCACGACGGGATCCCTAACCTCAATCAATGACCCTTTGCCTGCCGGCATGGCACTGCCTCATCTAGGTTTTGTCTTTGCCCATTCCCAATAGATCGCCTGAAAATTCATCAAGACAGCCTCACGAATTCCAACCGTTACGATAATGCCGGCAAAAAACAAAGCAGGCTGCGCTTACTGATTTTTCAACGCTAGCTGTTTTTCTTGCGGGTTCATCTGGTTCCACATTATTTCTACGTCACGCTCGAGGCGATATGAAGCCGGGCCAGACACCATTCACTCAAAGCAGCCGACTTATTCCTGACTGCTAGTCTTGCTGACGCGTGAAATGCTAAGCCGAACACAAACTTTCCCTAGAATGCGTCAATCCCGGTCACACTCTGGCCAATAATTAACGTGTGAATATCATGCGTTCCTTCGTACGTCTTTACCGATTCCAGGTTCATCATGTGGCGCATGATCGGATATTCATCAGCAACGCCATTGGCTCCGAGGATGTCCCGGGACATACGGGCACACTCCAGCGCCATCCAGACGTTATTTCTTTTTGCCATCGAGATATGCTGCGGACTAACTTTGTCTTGATCTTTGAGCCGTCCAACTTGCAGAACCAGCAATTGAGCTTTGGTGATTTCGGAAATCATCCAGGCAAGTTTTTCCTGCACAAGTTGCCGCGAGGCGATGGGTTCGTCGTGAAATTGTTTGCGGAAGAGGGAATATTGTAAAGCGCAGTCATAGCAGGCCATGGCCGCTCCCACCGCGCCCCATGCGATTCCGTACCGCGCCTGGTTTAAACATTTCAATGGAGACTTGAGCCCTCCGGTTCCGGGCAACAGGTTCGCTTCGGGGATGCGAACATCCTGCATGGAAAGACTCGAAGTCACAGAAGCCCGCAGCGACCACTTACCATGAATGTCTTCCGCACGGAAGCCGGGACGGTCGGTCTCGACGAGAAACCCGCGAATCTTATTGTCTTCATCTTCGACTTTGGCCCAAATTACAGCGACATCGGCAATCGATCCCGAGGTGATCCACATCTTCTCGCCATCCAAGATGTATTCTTTTCCAACTTTGCGGGCGCGGGTGCGCATTCCGCTGGGATTCGATCCAAAGTCAGGTTCGGTCAGACCGAAGCAGCCTAACTTCTCGCCCTTTTGCATCGCCGGAAGCCAGGTCTGTTTCTGCTCGTCAGTGCCAAAAGCGTAGATCGGATACATCACCAGCGCTGACTGAACGCTCACAAACGAACGCAGGCCGGAGTCGCCGCGCTCCAGTTCCTGAGTTACCAGTCCATACTCCACATTGGACATGCCAGCGCAGCCATAGCCCTGCAATGAAGCTCCGAAAAATCCCAGTCCGGCCATGGGCTTGACCAATTCGCGCGGAAAGCGGCCAGCCCGATTGCACTCTTCAATGATGGGAATCAGGTTCTCTTCGATAAACTTCCGGGCCGTATCGCGCACCAATCGCTCGTCATCGCTCAGCAACGAATCGAATTCGATGAAATCAACTCCCCGGAATTTGAGTGCCATAAGTCCTCTTTTCGGCTGCTATGCGCGAACAAACGAGCGGCATAGAAGGTAACAAAGACCAATAAGACCGATCAAACCAGTTTGGGCCGCACTTTACAATGTCTTTGCAAAGATATTGCATACTTCAATCACCCTTACAGCCACGCTTTGAGTAGAATCAGTCTGCGCTCGTGAAGGCTAAAGGTAGATGAACAAAGGGAGTGCAAACCGAATATCGCATTTTGTGTTGCTGGCCTTTTTTTCTGTGGCTTCGTTAACGGCTGCCAGCCGAGCTTCTGAGAGCAGTATCTCCGCTTCCTCGCCATCGCTCGACCAGGGATTTCAATTGCTTTACAACCTTGAGTTCGCCCAAGCCCATCAGATATTTCTCGGATGGGAGCAGCAACATCCCGGCGATCCTCTTGGTCCAGCTTCTGACGCCGCGGGTTTCTTGTTCTCCGAATTCAATCGCCTGGGCATTCTAGAATCTCAATTCCTCGAAAACGATAAAGCTTTCGACGCTCGCAAGAAGTTCGATCCCGACCCCAAAGTCAGAGATCAGTTCAATGGAACTCTCGATAAAGCTGAGGCAGAGGCTCACGCGCGGCTGACGAAAGATCCAAAAGACCCGAATGCACTGTTTGCCATGACCCTGTCTTCAGGGCTGCGTGCGGATTACGCGGCCCTGATCGAAAAGCGCAATCTCACTTCGTTGCATTACACCAAAGAAGCCGACGGCTGGGCTGAACAACTGCTTGCTGTGGATCCTAATTGTTACGACGCTCATGTTGCCACCGGGTTCAGTAAATACATTATCGGAAGCATGTCCGCGCCGGTGCGCTGGCTGGTGCGGCTGGGCGGTGTTTCTGGAGACAAACAGGCGGGGATTGTTGAACTGAAATTAACCGCTGAACACGGGCAGTATCTGGCGCCGTTTGCGCGTATCCTGCTTTCCATTGCGTATGTCCGGGACAAAGATAAAGTACGCGCGCGCAAACTTCTCGCGGCCTTGCGAGATCAGTTCCCCGGTAATCCACTATTTCCGCTCGAAATCGCCCGGCTCGACGGCCAATAAGATAATTATCGCTTGGTCGAGACCCCCTCGCCTTTGGGTTCGAGAGAGGCATATTCGGGCCCGAGCTTGGCAATCTGGGCCCGCAATTCGCTATCCCCGCAATTAATTTTGTCGAATACAACCTTCCCGTTGGCATCTATCAGCAGCGTTCTTGGAATTCCATTCACTCCAAAGGCGTCGGACACATCGCCACTATCGTGAAAGTTTTGCCACGGATAACTGCCCTTTGCCAATAAGTCAGCTGCGTTCTTAGCATCTTCGTCAGTGTCAACCGTAAGCAAAACGAGTCCTTTGTCTTTCGTCTCCTGATAAATCTGGGCGAGTTGAGGCAGTCCTTTGACGCATGGAGGGCACCAGGTAGCCCAAAAATCGAGAAGAACCGGCTTGCCCCGGAAGGAATCCAGTGAAACCAATTTACCGTCAGCAGACTTCAGCGTGACCGTGGGGACGGTCTGGCCGCTAAGGTCAGTCCCTGCCGCGTTGTTGAGAGGATTCGGAAAGCTCTGCAATAATTTCGCATCTGCCGGGGGCGTAAAGGTGAATAAGCTGTCCGGTAGCGGCGTGTCCAACTCCACGACGCTATAGGCGGTCTTAACCTCTCCTTCCATGGGAATTCGCGCTGATCCGCTCGGCATGTATGTATGAAATTCATCCAGTGACTTGACGATCGTTCGGTGGACCTTGTCTACCCAAAACGTCTCTTCGGAGCGGCGGCTTGGCAGCGATCGCTTTCTGTCACTGCTTGTGACACGTACGACATAACACGGAACCTCGTGTCCATTTAGGGCGAGTTTAGTGTCAGGCAGGCGTTCGGCTGAATTAAAGTGCGAGGCTAACTCGCTGAGCCCCTTGCGAATATTCTGCGCTCGCAGCGATGCCATTTCCGCCCAGTTTAAAGGCTGTTGTGGTGCGGCCGAATTATCTGAAGTTTCCTTTCTTGTGTATGTGTGTTCATCAATGTGGTAATTCCATATCATGTGGCCATCCGACACTCGCACTGCGCCGCCGGCATTTGAGCGCCCTTCGTAGTAATACCGATTACCTTCAGCTTCCGCGGCCGTCAGAATCATCTTCTGCCAATTGTGTTCGAAGTCGCTGGTGGTGGTGGTCTCTTCGACGGATTCTATTCGATATGACTTCGCCTCGGCGTAATGACGTGAGACCTGCTGTAAAAGTTCAAGACCGGTGGGAGCGGTGGACGAACTTTTGGATTGCCCAAATGCGCATCCGAGGAACGTGAGTAATAACAGGCCGCAGGTGATGGGTCTTCTCATAGGACCTCCAAACATTGTTCAGGGAACGTTGCTACTCGCCGGACTTGCTGCCTTAAATGAAACTATCCGCTTCGTCGCCATGATATCTCAATAAATCTGGCGGGCTCGGCCGGTTTGACAAGCGTGAGTGCTAAGCCTACCGTGTTTAGCGGGCGAATTCGTGCCTCCGCTCTTTCAGGTGCGCTGAACTAAGTCAGCTCATCTGGAGTTGATCTCATCTTAGTCCGCAACGGCGGAAAAGGATCACACTACATGAAGAATGTAATACTTACGTTTTGTGCGCTGGTTGTAATGCTGGCGGCAGTGAGTTCGATGGCGTCAATGAAGAAGCAGTCGGATTCGGACGTGGTCGCGGCGATTACGCAAATGGAGAATGACAGCGTAAAAGCGGACTTGGCCGGGGACAAGTCTTTCATGGAGAAGAACTATGCCGACGACTTCACCATGGGTTTCAGCGGCGGAAGATGGGAGACGAAACAATCCATGTTGGCCGATGCAAAAGACTCCGCTAATAACAAAATGAATAGCGAGCAGATCAGCGATCTCAAAGTACGGGTTTATGGCGATACGGCCATCGCAACATACAAGGATAGCTACGACGCAATGATCCGCGGCGAACATCGGGTTAAGACCGTCATTTCAACCGATACTTTCGCGCGGCAGCATGGAATGTGGAAAGAAGTTGCGAGCCATAGCTCGGTGGCAGCCGAATAGGGCGTCGGCAGTACATCTTAGATCCACAACAATCCGGGATTGTTATTAACACCTCAACGGATTTCCTGGACATTCAAAACTGGAGACAAGGAGACGTAGCACGCTGCGTCTCTACTCCAGTTATTACCGCTGTTCGATTCTTGCCTTTTCCAGCAGATAGGCTCCGGGACCCTGTTGGCCTCGCACGGTCCGGCAGAATTCGGCAACAAGAAATCCTGCTTTGAGGCTTTCGGTGAAAGCCCATCGCGTCGCTATCCGCCATTCTCTTGCCAGTTCGGGATCTTTTTGCTCGATGGAATTAATTTCGCTAGGAATTTCGATGGCCACTCTTTGTCTGGCCACAGCTGTTTCGAGGTCCGCTCGAACCGGGCGTCCATCCCCGCCGAATAAAATAAGAGGTTGCAGAATGGAAAGAGCGTCGAGAGTTTCATGTCTCAGATCTTGTCCGGATCTTGTCCCATGTTTCTCGCCAATTCGTTCCGCCACTCGCGGGCTCCTGATCGCCCAGCGCACCCATAAGCGGTCGGTGCCATTGCGATGCAAGACACTGGAAGTTCCGGGTCCGTACAGGTCAACTTTGTAACTGCCGCAAATAACTCCCAGTTTGAAAAAGTTTAAGTGCGCATTCTTGCTTTGAAGAGGATCGAACGTCCAGGTAATTTCTGAAATCCGAGATTGGGATGGCTCGCCTGAAAATGAAACCCTGCGCTCGGCAACGGTCAAATCGCGGCGCGCCGCATCGCCGGGACCGACTGCCAAAACATAATCACGTTGTGCGAGCTTGAGCTTGTATCCCACATCCAGATCACGATATTCGGGACGCACCGCCAACTGGTGAGAATGAAATATTAAAGCCCCTTCGCTGATTCCCGGAAACGCGAAGGCAAAGCCTGCAAGCTTGTTATCATCAAAGGCACCGAGCCAGGTGGCTCCAGCTTCGATCGAAGCTACAGCCCAGGTGAGAGGCAGCACATCAATATCGTCCAGTTTCCACACCTCTTTTTCGAGGGACTGAACTTGCCGCAAATCGGCCACGCCATCGAGTTCGCGGATTGTGAGCGCTGGTTTGGCGTTTGGCATAGGCATTCCCAACTTGAGCCGAATAATATACGTGACGATAGACTAAAGATGCCAGTTGCATCCAGGAAGCTCCGGTATGCGCATGTTGCCGAGCTGAAGGAAGCACTATCTGACCCGCGATGAGTAAAACTTTGTAAAGAGGCGTTACAAATATTGGCGATAAGTTACGCTCTTCTTTAGAACGTCATCGTAAACTGAGGTATTGACTTGGATGAGTTAGAGCAGCAATCAAACCCGCAAACTGAAAAAATAGCGTCAGCGTTTCGAAATGAGGTTAGTGGATGATGGAAATTCCGAAAGCTCAGGCTTGCGGACCTAGGGGTCTGAGGGATGTCTTCGCCCCGATCACGGGGGATTTTTATGTAGACGTTTTCCGGCGTAGATTCTTGCTGGCAGCCTGCCTGTTGCTTTCTTTACTTTATGTCGGGTGCAGCGGTGCATCCTCAAAATCCGCCTCGGCCAGGCCAACAGGGCCGCAAACCATGCCAGTTGGCGTTGCTACCGCGCAAAGCCGCGACATGCCTTATTACCTCACCGGCCTCGGCTCCGTTACCGCTTTTTATACCGTCAACATAAAAAGCCGCGTGGACGGGCAGCTTGAAGATGTGAAATTCAAAGAAGGGCAAAACGTAAAACAGGGTGAGCTGCTCGCAGTGATTGATCCGCGTCCTTTTGAAGTGCAGTTGAGCCAGGCTCAGGCAACATTGTTTAAAGATCAGGCGTCCCTGCGCGACGCGAAAACGATTCTGGAACGTTATAAGGCTCTCTTTAAGGAATCCGGCGCAGTCTCGCAGCAGCAGATAGATACCCAACAAGCTACCGCCGACGAACTCGAGGGAACAGTCAAAAACGATCAGGCCACGATTGACAATGCAAAACTGCAAATTACCTACTGCCACATTACGGCTCCCGTAAGCGGACGGATCGGCTTGCGCCAGGTTGATCCCGGAAACATTGTCCACGCGACCGATGCGAATCCAATGTTCGTGATTACCCAGCTACAGCCCATCACCGTACTATTCACACTTCCCGAGGACCAGTTGCCATCCGTCTCCCAAC
>PNAR01000038.1 GCA_003169715.1 Acidobacteriaceae bacterium
TACTGGAACGCTAAAGATCTCCGGCACTACGCGCGCATCGATCTGGGTCACAACGACCTTACCCCGGAGCAAGACTCCATGCTGGCGGAAAGTTTCCATCTCGCGACAGATGGCCGGATAATAGGCGCCCCGCCCACGGTGCTGCAGCAGTACTTCCTCCTTTCCTGGCCCTACTGCTATTTCGTGCTTTTGTCGCCGATTTTGGGCGCTTGGGCAGTCTATGTCGCTCGTGAAAGCCAACTCGCTCTGCTGCTCCTGCTGCATTTCGTCATAATCCTGGCGGTGACGTTCACCTTTGCTGTTGCGCCGAGTCTCCGCTACCTCCAGCCGGCTTCCGTGTTGACGCTTCTTAGCATCGCACTTTGTTTGCGGGCCTTCGTGAATGGCCGATCGTTCGAGGGGCCAGCAGTATCTCAGTGATGAAGGCGTTCGTGACGGGAGGGGCCGGATTCATCGGCAGCCATTTGGTCCGCCGGCTGTTGCAGTCGGAGACAGCTGAAAGAGTGGTCGTTTACGACAACTTCACTTCAGGGCAACAGAATTACCTTCAGGCCCTGGCGAACGATTGTCGACTGTCTGTGGTAGAAGCCGATTTGAAAGATGGTGCCCGGGTTCGTGAAGTCATGAATGGTTGCGACACGGTCTATCATCTCGCGGCGAACCCGGACATAGCCAAAGCTGTCACGCAACCAGACATCGACTTCTGGGAAGGCACCTACCTTACCCAAAACGTCCTGGAAGGAATGCGCGCGACCGGGGCACCAAAGATTTTCTATACCTCCGGCAGTGGTATCTATGGCGAGAACCCTTCGATTTGTTTTCGCGAAGACTATGGCCCATGCATCCCAATTTCCACCTACGGAGCGAGTAAGCTGGCCTGTGAGGGATTGATTGCATCCTACTGTCACATGTTCGAACTTCGCGCTCGTGCCTTTCGCTTTGCCAACGTCGTCGGTCCGCGGCAAACCCACGGGGTTGGGTATGATTTCGTCCGTCGTTTGAAGGCCGATCCCACACGGCTACGCATTCTGGGTGACGGTTCGCAGCGCAAGAGTTACATCCATGTCGAGGACGTCCTCGCGGCCCTCGCGACCGTCGACGCGACCGCTGGCGCATGCTATGACGTTTTCAATGTGGCGACAGAAGACTATATCACCGTCCGCGAAATAGCTGACCTGGCGGTTCGAATAAGTGGCCTCGACCCGAACGCTGTTCTTTACGAATTCGCGGGCGGCGACCGCGGTTGGAAAGGTGACGTGCCTATCGTTCGCTTTGATTGCTCAAAGATCAAAGCATTGGGATGGCGTTGCCGCCATACTTCCACTGAAGCCGTGAGTATGGCCATCGGTGCGATGTTGCGGGAAATTACAACCGATGGGGTCTGATCTCCTCGCAGAAAGTGAAGGCGAGCTGCACCAAGATATTGATGTTAATATCGAAACTGATACGAACACTCCTCCCGGCTGACCTTCAGGCGCCACGCAGGCCACTGAACGAAATCTTGGTTCGCAGCGGATATTTTCGACTGCGAACCAGCGTTGCGGCGCACGGTTTGCCAGTTCCCGACGCGCAGCTCTACCGTCCACTCTTCTCGCCGTGGGAAGGCGAGTCCGCGTTTGAAGAAATCTTTCAGAGGGTAAAGGATCATACCTTGTGCAGCCGGGACCGCTGCTATATTCTTTGGACCACTCTTAGGCAGGCACTGGCGAACGAAGGCGATGTACTTGAATGCGGAGTGTTTCGTGGTGGCACCGCCTTATTGCAGGCGTTGACGATGCAGGCCAGCTCTCCGCGTCAGCAGAGAATGCTTCATCTTTTCGATAGTTTTGAAGGAATGCCGGAAACGGTCCAAGGGGTGGATCGTTTCAAGCGGGGCGATCTCAGTGGAACATCAGTCACAAGAGTCGAAGGCCTGCTCAAGGCCTTTCCTTTTGCAGAAGTGCACCCTGGATTCATTCCGGCGACATTTGCGGGATTAAAGGTGGAAAAAGTGTGTTGGGCCCACATCGACGTCGACATTTACCAAAGCGTACGTGATTGCATCAGTTTCATCTATCCGAGGCTTTCTCCAGGAGGGTTTATGATTTTTGACGATTACGGATTTCCTAGTTGCCCGGGTGCACGAAGGGCGGTAGATGAAAGTTTTGCTAACTCCGCAGAGGTTCCCATTTGCCTGCCAACCGGCCAGTGCCTAGTCGTGAAATCTCCTTCAATCTGGGTGGGAGTGAAGTGATCGAACTTGCAGATCCGGCAAGACGCATGGTGGAGATAAATGGCGCGGCGTGAATATTCGGTTTGCGCTTTCCCAGCAGACCGGCGTCTCATTGAGATCGGCGACTATTACGCTGATTTCTCAAAGATTCGTTCGAACCTGCTAACGCGAATGCCCGACCTGGCTCGACACCCAGGACACCTGGCCGAAAGGCAACCGGCAAGCTGAAAGCAAACGACGAGACGGACGAACTCCCTCACTTTTTTTGATAGAATTGGTTTTATGAAGACCCAGGCAGGAATCCTTAAGAGTCTCCCAGCCGTCACCAACGAGGCCAGTCAATGGCGGCTCTTTTGCCTTCTCATCGTGTTGCTCAAACTTTTCCTGCTCGCGCTAGATCCTCTGCCAAAGATGTTCATGGGCGATTCAGGGAGCTATATTTGGACTGCGATCTCCGGTTGGATTCCGGACGACCGCTCATACTTCTATGGATATGTGATTCGCTGGGTGGCCCTTTCGACGGAAAGCCTGACCCCGCTTCTACTGCTGCAATGTTTCATCAGCGCGTTAACAGCTCTATTGCTGGCACACACATGCAGGTCGATGTTCGGTCTGTCTGCGCGAGGCTCTTACATCATTGGGTTCATCTGCGCGCTGGATCCGTTCCAGCTGGTGTGGGAACGCTATGTCATGACGGAGACAATCAGCCTTTTTTTCTACGTGGCGGGACTATACTTTTCTTTCCTTTATCTGAAGCATCGCGGCATCCGGCATTTAGTCATCGCACAAGGACTTTGGACTCTTCTGATAGGTTTCCGAATGAGCTACCTTCTTGTGGTACAGGTAAGCGCTGTTCTTTTGCCGATCATTGCCTTCTCTCCATTGTTGTTAGCAAGATGGCGCAGTCGCCGCGGCGCCCAAGTTGACCGATCTCGCTCTGTGAGACACGCTTTTGTTCATTTAATAACAAGTATCGCCGTAATGTTAGTATTGCATGGCGCCTATAAACAGGTGAACGGTTGGCTCTGCGGTCGTGCACCAGCGTATCTCTACGCAACGGGCCTCCATCTCCTGGCCTTTTGGGCCCCGATCCTGGTGCCAGCCGACGCCTCAGACGAGCGTTTGGCGCGAATCATCGAACAAGGCGATGAGTTTGACATCAAAGAGTTGACGGCGAGAAACAGCCA
>PNAR01000471.1:0-567 GCA_003169715.1 Acidobacteriaceae bacterium
CGCGCTGGCCGTTGCGCTCGCGCTTGCAGCTGTAGTCATGATTCTCCCCAGCAACGCCCGCAGCCAGCTAGGGCTCGACCCCTGCTGCGCCATCATCTCGGTGGGGCTGAGCACCATTTCGAACCTGTTGGGCGGCATGGTCGCAAAACCCTTGGGCGCGATCCAGCAGCTCGAACAGCAATCCGCCAACTTTGAACAGCAAGTCGTGTTTCCGGTGACGGCTATCAATCAGGCGAGAGCCTTGGCGACGCAGTCGCAGGCGCAATTCGTTCAGATGCGCCAGGTCTTCCAACTCCCAGTGTCGAGCGCCACGCTGCCTACGTCGCAACAACTGGAAAAGAGCCTGCTGTCGCGCAATCCCGGCGCCGTGCCCGAGGTCACCACCAACTATGCCGCACTGTACGGCTCGGTGATGCCGGCGACGGACGCCTCGCAACCGGTCCGTGACTTGGTGGACATGACGGATGCAGAGGCCCAGGCCGCTATGAAGAAGTCCGTTGAGATCGACGCGTTGGCCGACCTTGAGCTGCAGGCCGCGGAACAAATCAACCAGCAATTGCAGACCGC
>PNAR01000471.1:600-24060 GCA_003169715.1 Acidobacteriaceae bacterium
GTGCGCGTCCGCTCGATCGAGCTTGCCAATCAAGGGGCGCAGCTTAAATTCAGCGCTGCTCATACATCCACGCTCCACAACAATGGGAGCCAGGTGCTTCAGCAGGGAGCGCACTAGCCGTGTTCTATTTTCAACAGCTCCTGAATACGGCTATGGGAGGCATCGATGCCACAAGCATCATCCCCACGGTAACCAATATCGCGTTTGCGATCCTGCTGGTTGGCTTCCTCATCGGTCTTTACCAGGCGGCGTTGCGCGGCGGCGACCTGCAAGCGCTCGCCGTCACAGCGATCAAGTATCTGATAGTTGCCATGATCATCGCCAACTGGGCGTCGGTCTTCCGGGACGTGAACGGGTCGTTTAATGCGGTCGCCAATTTCGTCGGGTCAAGCTCGGGCGCGGGCGATATGTTCCTCAACTGGATGACCCAGCTCCAGCAACAAGCCACGAACAACCCCGGCTTGACCTTTTGGGACCTGATCAACGGAGATCCCGCGGGCACGATCACGGTGCTCCTGCTGGTGGTCGCCTATGTGCTCTACGCGCTGGCCATCATCGTATTCTGCTTCTTCTACGTGTTGTTTGGCTCGTTGCTATATGTCCTCGGGCCTTTGGTGCTGGCGCTCATTCCAGTGTCCGGCATCGGCCAGATGGGGAAGGCCTATGCCATCAACGTGATGATCTGGAACGCATGGGGCATTCTGTATGCTGTCTTCGGCGCACTGATTACCGCGATCCATTTCAATCAAGTCAACGATGTGCTGGGCAACGGATTCATGGGCTTTCTGCAGGGTGTTCCGGACTCGCTGATGCTGGGACTAGTCAGCGTCTTTTACGCGCTTGCTATTGCGCTGGTTCCATTCATTGCCAAGCGGATTATTTCCGGCGATGTGGGATCGACCGCGTTCACCTTGGTGCGTGCTGGAGCGGTCGCCGCCGGAGCTGCTCTGGCCGGAGTGAGTGGATTTTCTGCCGGAGTAAGCGCAGGAGCGGGAGGCACCACGAGTTCGACGGCAGCCGGCGCAGGCGGCACGTCCACGTCCGTCACTCTCGCCTCTTCAATGCCGCCCCCGTCGCCGGCCTCTTCCATGGCCGGGTTTCTGCGTTCGGGAATGGCGAGTGCGATGAAGAGCGACACAAGCCCGGCAGGCCCTCCCACCAGTGCCCCCGTCGCCGGGAACTCCGGCAACGGCAGTCGCTCTGCGGCAGCCCCGGCCGGGGCGGGCTTTGGCTATCGCCCTCACTCAGTGACCCAAGCCATCACCTATAACGTGGCGCGAGCGCTGGGAAAAGCCGCGGGGAGAACAAATGCTGACAACAACTAGCACTCGGACAGGAGGCTTCGATGTGGCAACGACCGCCGATCTGGGAGCCGGAAGGAACCAAGTTTCGGCCGTACAGCATCTCGACGCTGATCTTCTTTTATATCGGGAAGTTCTTCGGACGATTGTTCGGACGACGCTAGCAAACAACTATTAAGAGCGGCACCATCGGGGGCAATGATCATGTGGTTGAAAAAGAGCAAAGACAAAGAGGACATCGGCACGCCGGAAAAGGTCCGCTACAGCCACTACTACGAGCATGATGGAGCTTTGCGGGCCTACGCCAATCGCGCCATGGTGCTGGCATTTCTGTGCGTGCCCGCGACCGTGCTGGCCTTGGGCCTTGCGGTCTACGTTCGCTTGCAGCCGCCCACGGTTATTCGCGTGGATGAGGATGGCCAGGCGGTCGTCGTGGGCACAGCAAAACCACAACTGTCGGTCACACAAGGCACCGGGTCGGAGCCGACGGAGTTCGAGAAGCGCGCGTTCGTGCGCCTGTTTCTTGAACGCTACCTGAATTTCGCGGCTTCGAATGTGAGCCGCAACTGGGCCGAGAGCCTCAACATGATGACCGCCAACCTGCGCCGGACGGCCTACGCCGGGATGCAGCAGGAAAATATGATTGGAAAGATCCAGGATGATCAGGCCAACTCGGAATTTCAGTTGCGCTCCCTCGAAGCCGCAAAAGACGATCCGCTTACCTTTGCGGCTTTCGGGGTGAAGGAGATTCACCATGTCCACGAGCACAACGAAACCGTCGACAAGGTAGTGAGCGAATTTCATATTCGGCTGGTGGTGGAGAAAAGGTCCGAGCAGAACCCCAGCGGCCTGCTGATTGGCGAGTTCTGGGAGCGGGCGATTGAGGGAGAAAAGCGCGACTGGGTCTTGCAGCAGACCGGACTCAACAGCGTGCAGTGACCTTAAGGGTGACTGTTAGGCAAAGGAGCAACAGATGGAAACCAGACCAGGAACTGTCACCGCGCCACCAGCGGCGGTGGCCGGCGCTAGCGCGGCGAAAACACGGCGCAAGAGACGGAACACAGATGATGGCAATGTTCGTTATTTCCTCCCCAAAGCTGGATCCTCTCCAGCAAAGCCGGAATTGGGCCAGGAAGTGGCAAGCGAAGGCGAGGCATTGATTGAGGCATTCAAGAGCGGTCAGTCGTTCTACACGCTGACAGCTTGGAAGGCAGTGCCGGAGGTAAATGGAGGCGGCAGCCCTGTGATCGTGAAGCAGGCTGTTGCACGCACCTAGTTTCTTAGTTGAAAACATCAGCACGAAAAATTCTCAGATGACCAAGAAAGTGTTTTGGTCTTTTGAGCGCCCCGCAGCCTTATGTGGGGACATGTGCTGACCGGGCATCTCTGAACTTGAGGGCCTGGCCGAGCGAACCCAAAACGGGGAGCAGCCAGGCGAGAGCGAGGAGAAGCTTGCGGTCACACAAACTCCTTACCTCTTTCCTGGGTTACTCCCCCGGAAAAAAGAACAATTAAGGAGAATAAAAAATGACGAAGAATACTACAACGACGAACCAATACAGAATACCGGCCGACCGAATCCAGAACCTTGAGATCGCCCGTAACGGCAAAATTGCGCCGCGGCTGCACGATCTTGAGCCCCTCGAGAACACGCTCCTCGGCGTGCTCTATCCCGGAATTAAGGTTGCCAGCGTCAACGTCCCGACCGAACCTCTCGATGACTTTGAGGAGTCGCAGGTCGAGAACGCCATGGCACGGCTCATCTGGAACGGTGTCCACTACAAATTAGTGGGTGCGAGCGGTTCCGCAAAGAAGGGCAAGTTCTACTTTGTGGATCAGGAGCACAGCCGTGGCATCGCCGAGCGATTCCAACATTCACCACAGGCGGCGATTGTATATCTTGGGATCCTCGTCTCACCCTGCAAGGTGATGATGGAGGCCCCGGATGCTCGCGTGCTGGTGGTGCCGGACTGTGCGCTCGGAACAAATGATTGCGGGAGTTGGATCGCGAAATCCAAGTTCCAACTACTGCAAGAAAAACACGCCGCGGAACTCGTGACTAACCAGGTTAGGCGGCTTCTCAGGGAACGTTATGGAAACGTTCGAGAGGAGGACCTTGACTTGGACGAGCAAGAAAGGCTATCGCTCGTCGAACAAGCGGAACGGGAAACGGCCGGGAAGGTCTTGCCTTCGAACCGCTTCTACCAGTTTCGTATGGCCTTTGCCGGTACCCAGGCGAAAGGCTCATTCAAAATCATGGAGGATGATGTTGCCGACGCGCTGGAAGCGGACTTTATCTTGCCGGAGAGCGCGGTCAAACCAGGACTGAAGATACCGGCGGTAATGTACTCGCTCTTCGGGCCGGGCAGAAGATTCGCGGGCAACGTAGGAGTTGGAATCCGCGAAGTCTCCCGCCAGCTCGAGTTTGAGTCCAGTTACACGCTTGTAGAACATGCCCCTGAGGACTCAATTCAGCTGGAAATTTTACCCCAGGCCATGAAGCAAGTGGCCAAGCTGAGTGAGGCGGTGGGCGAGGGCCGCTACGAAGAGTTGCTGGAACTTCTGGGCCGACATCCGGACAAGCTTTCGGATGCGTTGGAGCTGGACCCCAACGAAGAATTCAGGGTCGTCGAGGGACTGCTCCTGGCCGACGCCAGCGGCGAAATCGTCCGTCATCCTTACGTCAACAATCAGCTCAACAAACTGCTTGCGCGCTGGGCGTTCAAGACTGCGACAGGAGGAGGTTTTCGCCTGCCGGGGTTTGCTCTCATGCACGACGGCTATCTCTTCCTGAGAGATGGCAAAGTGTTTTCGGGTTCTGATTGGATTCCCGAGAACAAAGCCATTGTGCAGTTGGCCTCCAAGTACGGCCTGTGCGTTCGCTATCCGATACGCATGGTGGACGACCTGCTCCCCTTCGGAAATTTGTCCGACGTGGAGATCATCGCGCAGCTCAACAAGGACCTTCGTCGCCAAAATTGCACGCTTACTGAGTCGGAAGGGCGGGACTTGGTTGCGCGGCAACTACGGTTGGAGGGCACCTATGTGCTCCACTCCCAAACGGCGAAGAAAAACGGCGGCGACTATGACTTCGACTGGGTCTGCCTGGTCGAAGAGGACCGGTTTCCGCGCTTCGTAAAAGACCGGTTCTCAAGAGGTGTCGGACAGCAACAGGGGAAGAACAAGGCCGACAAGGCCCGCGACCCCTGGTTTAATTTGGAACATGTAGCCATGAAGGCAAGAGGTAATCACATCGGCTCGATCACCGACCTGATGACCTCATGCCGGGCAGCGGGTCGTGAAGAGCTTGCGGCGCAACTAGCCAAAGAGCTTCAGAACGCACTCGACAGCCTCAAGTGGCAGGTCCAGCCCGACCTCAAGTTGGTCGCCGAAATACGCCAGCAGGTCGGTCAGGCGGCTTGGCTTCGTTACAAGAACGAACGCCGGGTTTCTGATCTCCCGCTGCATCTTGAAACCGAGAAGACCGACCGCATCGGCCATCTCTACAACCATGTTCGCAAGCAGATCGAAGACTTGCTGATCAACAAGGCCCCGATTGAGGCATTCAAGGCGCTCGTGGTGGGCGAACAGGTCACCCGCGAGATGCTCGAAGCTTGCCGGTTCGTCAATCGGGTCTACGCCGCGAAGATCGGCGAGATTGCCGAAAGACGCGAACAACTCAAAAAGCAACTGGAAAAGGCCAAAGCCGAATGGGACGAAGTTCGGCAGAGTCCCGACAAGGAACTGCGGAGACAGAAGCTGTTCGCAAAGACCCAGGCCTACGCCACTTGTCACTGCGACGAGGAGCGGGGTAAATACGAGATGCGGGCCGTTCTGGCCTTTGTCCGTATCTGGGCCCAGGACAAGATGGAGAACCGTATGGGCTGGCTGCAGGCGCTGAACCGTATTGTGTGTAACGGCCAGCGCTCGAGCGGCTCGATTCTCTTTCTTGCTTTTCCGCAGGAGATGATCGTGAAGCTGGCGGAGCGCACTGGAGGCAGGATGGTCCGCGTGAACATCCCAAGGCTTTACGAGGGATTCGTCCGTATCGATCCATCAGGCCGTGCCTTCCTGGTTGATCCACTCAAGGACGGAGGACAGAAACACACGTTCCTGTTCAAGTACAAGGACGGGAAGATCCTCCTCGACGACACGCCCGAACAGGCCGGGAGCACATCGACCGAACTTCACGAAGAGTCGGAGAACAGGGCGCAAGCCGCGGTCCCCGATGAGTCCGTGGAGTTTCCACCCATCCATCCCGATGGGGAAGTGGACGACGCGCCCTGGGTTATGTAATGGAAGCAACCGCTTTGAGCGGAATCCTCAACAGGATTCCGCTCAGGGCCTAAAGAGGAACCATGAAACGATTCTTGTCGCTCATCCTTATATATAGCGCCTGTGCAGGCGCGGCCTTTCCCCAACAGGCGGACCCACCCGCTCCGCGCGTAGTCCACGTGGCCACCGCTCTGAATCACCTGACCATCTTGGAATTTAACGAGCCGGTCACGATGGCCGCGGCGGGCAGCTCCGACTTTCAGATCGAGCGTCAGGAAAACAAAGTTTTCGTCAAGCCGATGAAGTCAGGTGCCTGCACCGACCTGTTCGTCTGGACCGCTTCGAGACGATTTGCTTACGAACTTGAGACGACCCAAGAGGTGAAGAACATGAATTTTGCCATCGATAATTCAGCGCCCGTGCCAGCCGCTCATCTGGTTGTGGGTCCATCTACAGACCAACTCGCGGACCTGATGCTGACCCGCGCTTTCTTGGGAGCCGTTGAGATTACCTCGGTCAACAACCGGCCGCCGAAGAACCAAGTAGGCGTCCGCGTAGAGCAGGTGTTTCGAACCAGGAGCAGTGTTTATATCCACTACACGATCGAGAACAACAGCAAGAACTCCTACCACGTTGCTGCCCCGAGCGCATACCAGCTGCAAGGGGACCATTCGCCCATTTCCTTGCCGAGCCTTGCATACAAGCAGCTAGACTCGCGCTTATCGGAAAAACTTGCCAGTACCCAAAATGTTTCTCTTCCTATTGCTCATGCGGAAAGCGCTGCCGAAGATCTGGGACCAGGCGAGGCAACTCAGGGAGTGGTTGCCATACGGCAGGATCTGAGCTCGCCGGCAATCGTGCATCTGGTGTTTGAGGGCGGCGTGAAGGCTACGTTCGTACTCTAACCATGAAGGAAAACGCACAAGTTGATGGAATGCGCGAACGCCTCATGGAGTATCACGCGCACGACCCGGAGCCGCGTCTCTTCGCGAGTCTGCTGCGGCAGATTGAAGACCCGTTCAGGCCGCGAGATGAAAATGGACGCTTACGCCTTAACCCGATCCTCCTTTTGCTGGCGCTGATTCTTGTGCTTGCGGCCGGCACATTTCTGTTCTTCAGTTTTGGTGGCTTGTGACTTCAGAAAACGAATATCGCCTGGGCCGGCGCGCCTATCATCAGGATCGCGAAGAAAGCGTCGGCGCTATCATGGCCGTCGTTGCAATCGTCGTACTGGCCGCTGGCTTTTACATCCTGGTGCATCGCTTTCACCTGCGCACCGCGCAATTGGTTGAGATCTCCCTTTATCTGCTCTACGCTTTGGTTGCCGCGATCGCGGTTGCATGGTATGCGCTCACCTTGCGCAAGCGCCGCGAACTCAATTGGCCTCACCCTCCTTTATTTATAAGCCAGGCCAAAGACAGGAAAGTCGTCAAAGACGCGAATGAACAGAACGCGATCGTGCTCGGCTATGACGTGCACGGCAAGCCTTGGCTCTGGCCCGATGCGACGCGCGTGATGCAGTCGGTCGTCTTCGGCGCGACCGGTTCGGGCAAGACCACGCTCCTAAAAAACATCATCACACAGGACCTTTTCCGTCTCGTCGGTCCCCCCGAAGACCGGCATAGGATTCCCATGCTGATCTTCGACGGTAAGGGAGATCAGGAGTTTCTTTCCGATCTTCTTCCAGCCATAGAGACAGCCGGACGGATGCACCAGCTCAGAGTGCTCAGTCCTTCCCTTCCCGACATCTCGGTGCGCTACAACCCCTTCTTCAGCGAGCAGAGCCTGTATCAGGAACACGCGAACTTTGTCTTTGAATCATTCGACCTGAAGGAAGACTTCTTCCACGGCCATCAGTCGACCTATTTGAGCGACCTCGTCCGTGTGCTGGCGTACACCGGCAAACGCTTCAACATCCACGACGTGCTGGTGCTGGCGCTCGACCAACAGGTGTTGCGTGAACAAATGGCGATTGCCCGCGCCTGTCTTCAAGCACAAGCAGGCGCCAGCAACCAGCGCCGTTTGAACTTTGAAATGTCGGTCAGGAACTTGCGGCAGTCGTTTGAAGACCGCGACCGCGTGCCTAAGATCCAGGGACTGCTCAACGAACTGATGACCTTTCTGGAAGACGACCTCTCGGTCATCACGGGGGCATACGACGAACTGCTCTCGCTGGATGAAGTCATCGAAAAGGAACTGATCTTGTTCGTCTCGCTGAATACCAACAAGAACTCGAAGGCGGTCACGGCCCTGGGCCGGATGCTGCTGCAGAACATGCAATTGATGATCGGCAAGCGCTACGAAAACGAGCGGGAGCGCCGTCGCGAGAACCGGCCGATGGTCAGCGTCATTCTCGACGAGTGCGCGCCGTTTGCTTATTCGAACTTCGCGCAGATCTTGCAGACGGCCCGCGGCACCAACACCGCTTTCCTTTTCGCTCTCCAGGCGCTGCCACAGCTCTTAACCGTCGGCCGTGGCTTCAAGGATGACGTCTCGTCGGCCCCCAACACCAACATGTTGCTGCGCACCAAAGACGAGGAGACCGCGCAGTATTTCCTCAAGGCATCGGCGCGCGTACGGCAGACGCGGCGCACCTTGACCGTTCAGCGCAAGGGAGTATTTGAAGATCGGTACGAGCCTATCGGATTTGGCAGCGAAACTGACATCAAGGAAACCAGGGCGGAGGACGAACACATCAAGAACCTGCCCGTTGGCCAGATGGAAATCCTGATGACCGACAACCGGGTGGGAACGCTCCATTCCCATCTCCATGTTCGCGTGCCCCAGCAGTACAAGTTCCCCGGGCTTGAGCCGAGGATTTATCCCAGGCTCCACGCCATTTCCCACGTTGAAGGCGCGAACCTGCGTTTCAAAGACCCCGAACTCGTCCGGCGCAACGGCCGTCTGGCCGCGCGTTTTAGCCGCCTAGCATGAATGTGAACCGTACATCTCGGATTGCCGTTGCTGGCCTCTTCCTGTGTATGGTGTCGCCCGCGTGCGGCGCTCAGGGCAACAACTCGAGTTACGGCCCTTTGACCCAACAGCGTTCTTCCAAGCAAAAGGACGGCTTCGTCGATTCCACCCTGAAACGGATCAATCCTTGCGACACCGATTACGGGCAACATCTCGATGAGGGCCGCAGAATGGTGCTCAAAGAGACGATTGAGAGTGCGTACTTCTTGTCCAACATCGTGTCTCTCGGTCTGCTCGGGTGCCTGTTCATCATCATTATTTGTCAGCACAGGGTCCAGGCCAGGCGGGAGTGGACCGCGGCGGAAATGCTTGCGCAATATGAGCACTCCCTGTCACTCGCGAATGCAAGGATAGGGGAGGCCACGCAGAGAAACTGCGGTCTGATGCAGGCATTGACTCTACTGCGAGAGTCTGCGCTCCGTTCCCCGGCGCTTCCTGCGGACGTACCGGATCATTCTCGAGCACCGGCACCGCGAAGCCGAACAGCAAGCACACCGGCTGTGCCAGCACCGCCAGCAAAGGACAACTTTTCCAAGCCGACAGCTGCTAGCACAGTAAGCGCGGCCGCAACGACGCAACCCGCCGATCAGATAGGACTCTTCAAGCCGGAGGTTGAGCTTGTGATGAAAGTCAATTCGCTCGAGCAGCAGCTTGGCCGTTCGCGGGACGAAACCAAACTGCTACGGCGCCAGGTGAACGAGGCTGGCCAGCGGGTGCAGGCAGAGGAACAAAAGAACCGAGCCCTCAAGGGCGAGGGCGGTAGACAGAAGACAGACAAGGAGTTTAAGAACGATGTCGAAAAATGAACACAAGGGCCAGTCGAACACAACTGGAGGCCCGCTCGACAAGTTCGAGCCGGGCGGCGACTTGGGGCCAATCGAAGACCGCAACGCATACGAACAGAGGCTTCGTTCTCTGCCTCCGGACCAACGGGAACTGGCTCAGGAAAACACTCGATTGGCTGATCTTTGCCACTGCTTCTCCGTGCAGAAGATGGACGTTCCGCCCGAGGTACTGGAGCAAGTTGGACGGCTTCCGAAGCTCGCAATTTCCGAACGTATTCGCGCCTTGAAGAATATGAATCGCGAACTGATGGAGTATCTCAATGATGTTGGTCAAGATCCTGGGATTCGGCAGTAACTGGTGGGCTCGTTTCGGCCGCGATCCCCAGGATCGCTACCGCTTCACCCGGCACGCCGCCTACTTTAACTCCGCAGGTGTGCGCTGTGGCTCGAAGATCCGGCGGCACTGGATTGTTCCCGGCCTGATCCGCTTTAACGGCGTGGGAGACTTCAATCCACAGTTTCCGAACCGCGCAGTCGGCAAGACATTCGAGTGCGCCGACCTCATTTTTGCGCTTGGCGGAAACCGTGTGCTGTTCAGGAGGAAAGTCGGCCATTCGGGCCCAGATTACTTCCTGTTAGCTGTTTCCAGTGACAGGTTCGGCGGCTTCGACTTCGAGGATGTTGGCTGGAAATCGCAATCGGTGACACCAATTGCAGTGAGCCATTTGCGTGACAAGCAGGAAGCAGTGCTGCTCATGAAGCCGCTCGATTGGGTCCGCAGCGCGCTCGGTGTCTGGCAGCTTAAAGTGGCCACCAGCCTGTCGCACGGGGCGGCGCTCGAACTGCTCGAAGACGGGATTCCGGACTGAGGATTACGCCTTATGCGATACGCCAAGGGCGGCCTGGTCATCAACCCCGAACGCGACGTTCCTTTGCTGCGGCAGGTGCGCAATTCACGTTTCGTGAGCCATCAGCAGTTGTTTGACTTCATGAAGCTCGGAGGGTTTGACCATTGCAGAAGCAGCTTCAACTGGCGCACCAAGCGGCTTCTCGGTTCCGGCCATTTTTCAATCTGCGAAGGCGTGTTTGGCGCCGGATCGGCCGTCTATCGGATCACGCGACAGGGACTCGCTCTGCTCGAGCATCATGGCCAGTTCACGACGGTTCTTCATTCCAATACCGACCATCTTCCGCATCCTTCTCAGGTTTTTCATGCGCTCCAGTTGAATGCAATTCAGCTGGCGCTCGCGGACAAGAACCTGCTCGTCCGCTGGCAATCGGAGTTGGAAATCGCATCCCTTAACACCATTTCGCGAACGCCCTATCAGAAGGACTACGACGCCGTTGTCGAAGTGTGGATCGGCGAAAAAAGAGCCTGCTTTGCCCTGGAATATGAGCGCAGCTTGAAAAGCTCCAAGCAATACGAACGCGTGCGGAGAGCGCTCGAGTGCGAGCGTCGGATCGGATGCGTCCTGTATCTGACCTCGGGCGTCGAGATTCTGGTGCATCTGGTGCACGAGTTCGAGTCGGTCAATATGAACCTGGCCTTCGCCAATGCCGTGGACTTCGCGCACCTGCTTCTTGAGACCAGAGTCATCACCGGCCGAAACACATCAGGAATCAGATTCAGGGACATGCTTCAATGACGGTTACCCGTCCAATGACGCCTCTTTGCCCGTTCATTGACTGTTTTTTGCATCTTTCTCGCCACGCGTATGCCGCGCATATGCCGCTTTTGGTGGCCTCGTAACATGCCGTCATTCAGCGACTTACGCTCTGACTACCCTCCGAATTGCAGCTTGTTCGGGTGTCTGCTTTCAGGTGTTTTGAAGCACCGCTTTGTGGCTACCGTCTTGCTGGTCCGTCCGGTGCGCCTTCACTCACGGATCGGCGAGAACGTATGGTCCGTCTCACGGGTCCTTGCGCAGGCCGTTCCTTCATATTCGCATGACTTCACGGATAACAATGGCAAGCCTCACTGCATTTTGTCTGAACATCGCACGCAGTTGACCGCGCAGCGCTGCTCGTCTGAGCGCAAACCACCGACAAACAAATCACCACACACGTTGGCACAAGCAACACCCTCAGTTGCACAGATCTGGAGTCGCTTGATCGCGCCCTTGGCGCATCCAGCCGAGCACCGCTGAACGAGTTCGTGCGGTAACAGTGGACCTTGTTTCCGCGAGTTGACGGCTTCTTTGCAGTTGCACAAATCAGCGGCATGTACGCTTGTTGATGTCCAGATGCTGTCCACCTCGCGGGGCGCGGTTTGTGCGCTTGATCTTTGAAGGTGTCGGCGAGATCGGCTCTTGGCAGTTGTTGCACAAACGCATTCGCGGGTGCTGTCCAGAGCGCCGATCTGGCAACCCGGTGGGCTGGCGCATTCACACTCAATGCGTCACCGTGCGACCAGAATGGTCGCGAAGTTGTACAGGACCAAACCGCCTGAAGTTGGGCAGCGAGCTGGGCAATTTGTTTGGAGCAAGTAGAACAGGAATCAGCAGAACAGAAACCAATAGATAAGGAGCACATCATGTTTCAAAGTGGAGGTTCAGTAAGCTTTTACCCGTTGTTTACGGCCGAGGACATTGGCCTGCGTAAAGATGTCACTGTCGAACACGCAATCAAAGTATTTCTGTACATCGGTGAGGCAATCGCGTCGCGCTGGGTGCAAATGCCGAAGGGCATTTTGCTGCTGCAAGCGGTACCGGACGATCCTCAGTCGGGAGCGATCTATCTGTACGACCGTGAACGGCAGATATTCTATTTCGCGTGCTTCGACCAGGGGCGCGACGACAGCCTGAGCGTCGAAGAGTTCGAGCAACTGGTGACCGAATACGACCTGGTGTCTTGGACCGCGAATCCTGCTCTGCTTCCGGCTTTCAACGAGCCGGCAAGAGCGTGATCGCGAGAGAAGGTGAAGTCATGGACAAACCGGGCCAAGAGAATCTCAAACCGGCGGCACGGTATTTCAAGCTGTTCGTGAACCGCTTGGCCTACACCGTACAGTCTGCGAAGCCGGACAGGAATGGCAAGCACTATTATTACCGTTCGAAAGACGATAGGCGGTTGTCGCTGGAAACGATCCGTGAGCATCTCAACGGTCGCCTGACTATGGGCCTCTATGCGCTTAACCCGAAGACGCAGCGCTCCAAGTGGGTCGCCATTGACGCGGACTACGAGAATGCGCTCGAAGATCTGCTCAAGCTGCAATGGGAACTGCGCCACGACGGCGTGGACGCCGCGCTTGAGAAGTCGCGCCGTGGCGCTCATCTCTGGATCTTTGCCGCCAAACCATTGCTGGCGAGGCATTGCCGGATCTACATCTATAACGTCGCCCGAAGGCTGAGAGTCCCAGTGAAAGGAGGCGCGGGATTAGCAGAAGGCATCGAGGTATTCCCCCGCCAGGACGAGCTGGGACCGGATGAATTCGGGAACGGGATCAGAGGGCCGCTGGGGGTACATCGCGCCGTTGAAAGGCGGTATTGGTTTTACGGGGCCGACTACAAACTCGAGGAGCAGTTGGATTACCTGGAACGGCTTAAGAAGATCACGGAAGCGGAGATGGCAGCGTTCGTTGATGGGCTGGAGATGCCGCAGGAGTTCCGCCCCAGACCAATGGTTGCGCTGCCGTCTTACGATCCTACGCGGCGGGAGTTCCGGATTCTCGATCACGTTCGGCCAATGCGCAAACGTTCGGGGAATTGTTGGGCGCGATGCCCGGCCTGCGCGGACCAGGGACGAGATCGCGGCGGGGATAACCTGGCGATTTCAGTTTCCGACCCGCGCAAGTACAAGTGCTGGGCTGGCTGCACCAAGGAGATGATCCGCGCCGCATTGGGGCAACCAATTCGAGTCAGGAGGGCAGGATGAACATGAAGCATCTGGCCACAACTCAGAGTCATCCGGTGGATCACCGAGAGCTTTTGGCCCGTCAGGGGCTGCGGCTCCCGGCCGTCACCTTGAAACATCTCCGCAGCGCAGGCATTTACTGCCAGCCGTCCATCTCGATTGAACACCAGCACCTGGCGAAGAGGTACGTCCTTCGCGGGGTCGAATCCGGCGGAGCCGTAGCCGAACTGGGAGCCTATTCGAGTTTTGTGGATGAGCAAGGCGCCGCGCTCTCCTGGCTGCAGCGCATCGACAGCATCGGCGTCAACGGCGTGCACGCAATCGTGGTTGCCCCAGTGTTGGTGCGCGTACAGATGCTGCGGATTGAACGCACGTATGACTTGCTCATCACGCGGCACAGCCTCGCAAGTTCCGCAAACCAGCAAAGGCCGCGGCTCGAGAGTTCGATTCTCTTCTATGGACGTAGAGGGAGCCTGGAGATGGAGCTTTGGGGGAAGGATGCAGCCTTCAGAGGCGCAGTCTGCCCCGTTTTCTACAGCCGGAGCGGAGAGCCGGTCACCTTGCCGCGTGAACTTCAAACAGCAGCGGCGCGATTGACATCTGCCGTTGCGTGTACCGGTTGCCGGCACTGCCATCTCCTCAAGCCGAAGCCCATTGCTGTGGACGCCGCAAATGATGTCACTGTGCCCGCCGAGCGAACAGGTCGAGACCCTGTTGATATCGGTGCCCCCTGAGTGTTGCGATGAACGAACCGCTTGAAGCAAATGATCTGCCAGAAATCGCCGAAGTCCTTGCGGACCCGGCCGCTTCCTTTTGGCTCAAAGCCACTCTGCATTCGGCATTGTCTCGTGATCCAGTTGACGCCGCTCATGATTCGGAGATCATGGCCCGATTACTAGACCGGCGATGCCGGGAAATCCTCGCCGACAGCTAAACAACATTGCAGCCAAGTGAAAGTTACTTTTCCCGCGTTGAGCTTAGCTCCGCGACATATTGCGCAGTGCGAACGCCCGAGACGGAGGTCAGCAGACCTTTGGTGAGTACCTGGCAAGGAAAGCACGTCCGCCATGTAAATGGTCTGGTATCGGGATCATGGTTTTGCGCGCCAGCCGTTGCCAACTGCTGGCCAGCCCTCACTGCGCGCCAGTTCAGACAACCTGCTAAGCGATCTTCCTCTGGGTCGAAGGAGTCGCCGCCGGAGCGGCCCCGAACCAGACTGCAAGCCCGGAGTTGGTTCGTAGGGTTTTCCCCGCGCTAACCCCATGTGCGTCTTTCCGACTTCTCATTGAAAATGTCGGCTCACCAAATTCGCATACGAATGACCTCAAGATGCTGAAGGTGCTGGATCAGAAATCTTTATTGATTGGAGCAAACCCATGCCGAAAAGCGTAAACAAAGTGATCCTCGTCGGAAACGTAGGCGCGGATCCCGAAGTCAAGTACACGCCGAGCGGTATCCCGGTTGGGAAATTCAGCCTTGCCACCAACGAACGCTTCAAGGACAAAAGCGGCGAGTGGCAGGATAGGACAGAGTGGCACAACATTGTCGCTTGGCAGCGGCTCGCTGAGATCGTTGGCGAATATGTGTCCAAGGGATCGAAAGTGTATATCGAGGGGAAGCTCCAGACCTCGAGCTGGGAGGACCGGCAGAGCGGCGAGAAGAAGTACCGGACCGAGATCGTGGCTCGCGACCTCGTGCTGCTGGGCTCGCGAGAGAACGGCAACTCGAAGTCGGAACCGGCCACCAGCGGCGAACAGCGTGAGCCTAACGATGCCGCGTCTGGCGAAATCACGGACGAAGATATCCCGTTCTAAGACGGACTTACCAGAACCAAGCAGTTCAGAAACAGACCGAATAGGAGAAAGTCATGAGCCCTGCGAATGGACATGCAAATGGCGCTGCAGTCAGTGAGTCCAGCCAAACCACAGGACCTGTTGCAGCAGCAGACGTGCTGAATGTGCCCGCGACGTCAATGTTTTCCTCTCAGAAGGTCCCAGAACTATTCAAAGAATTGGAGGTCCCGTTCGATCCCTCAGTGATCGAGTGGCGCGTCACCAATGCCACCAAAGATAAGACCCGCGGCCAGGTGATCCCTTATGCAGATCAGAGAGCGTACACCGACCGCCTGAATCTTTTGGTTACTCCCGCTGGCTGGACGCGGAAATACGCTATCCATACCAGCGCAAATTTCCAGCGAGGCAAGGACCAAAGGATCGTTGTCAAGATCCTCGTGGCATGCGAGTTGACGATCTTTGGTCTCGGTTCCCACTCGGCGACAGGGGAGGAATGGGCCGACAATGACAACGCTTGCACGGCGGCCGAGGCGCAGGCGTTCAAAAGAGCTTGCTCGTGCTTTGGCCTGGGCCGCTATCTGTACCACTTCTCAGGAGTGTGGGTCGATCTTGACGAGCGAAAGAGACCCAAAAACATTCCTAGGCTGTTCGGCTGGGCGACTCCAAAGGGATGGAGGCAGGGCTTGAGGCCTGGTCAGGAAGCCGACATTACGTTGTCCAATCCGTCTCCGAGGAATGATTTCGAATCAGAGGTTGCCCCACAAGGGCGAGATGTAAACCACGAAAAATTAGACGCTTTGATTCGCCAGATTGAAGCGCTGACAGAACCGTTAGGCAGACCGCTTTATCGCGGCGTATTGAAGACCGTTGCCAGAGTCTGGAATCCAACAGAGATTCGCGAGGCTGACTTGCTCAGGAGAGTCTTGGCGCAGATGCAGTCTGCGAAACGGGAATTGCAGCGGTTGGACACTGCTTTGAACAGAGTCAGGCCGGAAGCTGTGTTTCCCACTCTACGTTCCTTGCGACTCAACTCGCTTCAGCAAGTGGACTCTCTGGAAAGTCTAAAGAAAGTTGTTCTCGCGGCCGAGGAAGCGGCCGCGTTAGCGCACTGATTCTCTTTGGTAGGAAGAGAGAATCGGGCCTTTTCGCCTGATATCCTGATAGTGTTTATTGTGGCGAACGACCGCGACCATCGGGGGGCGTAATGTCGTCCGGAACGGTGATTGATTCTTGTCCCGATTCGAAGAGGCCGAATGAGCAGCCCTAACAATTCGATATGGAAAACGCGCCTCGTAGAGCGGGAGTTCCCCGATCGTTCGTTCGATATCGAGTTTTGGCAGGAGCAGGGAGATGAGGCCATCTTTTCTGCCGCCTGGGAATTGGTGGAGTTAGCTGAGGAAGTTAGCCATGGCAGAAAACCCACACTACAAAGAACTGCTACAACTCTTAAACGAATTTCAGGTTGAATATTTGATCGTTGGCGGCTTCGCAGTCATGAAGTATGGCGAGCCACGCTATACCAAGGATCTCGACATATGGGTACACAATTCGCGGCAGAATTCGGGTCGAGTGGTGGAGGCGCTTACAAAGTTTGGCGCTCCCCTCGAGCATGACGGGATTACTGCCCACACTTTCACTGAGGCACAGGTCGTCTATCAGATTGGAATTGCCCCGGTGCGTATTGATATTCTGACCGAAATCACAGGCGTTGAGTTCACCGATGCGTGGACGAAGAGAATTGGAAGCACTTTCTTCGGAGTTCCGGTCCACTTCATTTCCCTGGGCGATCTCCTCGCCAACAAACGGGCTTTGGGCCGCGACAGTGACCTGAAGGACTTGAAGCAAAGCCACTGACCTTCTTCGACCTTGGTGCGTCTCAATAGCCTTTTCACTCCCTCAAGGTTGACACGAGAACATCGTTCGCCGATCGCCGCTCATAGGAATTTGCACACCGACATAAGAGGGGAACCACGCTCCTCCGGGTCGCAACCCTAGGTTGGGCTGCGGTGTTGGGAAAAAAGCCTACGAGGCTAGTTCCGTTATTAAAGGATAGATATTTATCCTTTAACAACGCGATTTTCTTATTAAGGGATCGATGCACTAGCTTCTCCCGCCTCTACCTTCCCGCATCGCACCCTTTCCCTCACCAATCCCGGTCGAAATCCAAGAGTCCGCGTACCCAATCAAAAGGAGGTGTTTCTTCAATGAACGCTGCAATTGTTCCAACCACGCTCGCTTCATCTACTCCAAGTCAACCCCTGCCCATCGAGCCCCCTATACCGCTCCATCTACTTGTCGTCGACAACGACCGTTTCGTCCGCGAAGCCTGCAAAGAAGCCGCCGTCCTTCTCGGATATAGCACCACCACAACAGGATCTGCCGAGCAGGCGTTTTGGTTCGTCGGTTCTCAAAGCATCGATGTTGTCCTTCTTGATCTGCACTTGCCCGGCGCTGGCGGCCTCGAAGTCATACGGCAGATCAAACGCCAGCAGCCAGACATCGAGGTCATTGTCATGAGCGGCGATGGCAGGGCCCGATCGGCGGTAGAAGCCATGAAGGCGGGGGCATACGACTTCGTCACGAAGCCGTTCGGTTTGAACGAACTCAAGGAGCTCCTAGAAAGAGTTGCCTACCACCTCAAGCAGAAGGTGGAGAATCGCAGGCTGTGCGGCGAGATGAGATCGAACCAGGGCTTTGGCAACATCATCGGCCGCACGCCGGAGATGGAGAGGCTCTACCGCATCATCGGTAAGGCGGCACACTCTACTCACCCGGTTTTGATCCTCGGCGAGAGTGGGACAGGGAAAGAGATGGTTGCCCGTGCCATCCACTATGCTGGCCCCTTCCGTGACAAGCCATTCGTTCCAGTGGACTGTGGTTCACTGGTTCCGACGCTGATCGAAAGCGAACTCTTCGGACACGTGAAAGGCGCGTTTACTGGCGCCTCACATACCAAGGACGGACTCCTCGCGCTGGCGGAGGGAGGAACGGTCTTTCTGGACGAGATTGGAGAGCTTCCTCTCGATCTGCAGTCGAAGTTACTGCGAGCCCTTCAGGAAAAGGAGATTCGTCCCGTAGGGAGCACAAAGCAGGTTCCCATCAACGTGCGGATCCTGGCCGCTACCAATCGCGATCTGGAGCAGGCGGTCGGCCAGGGCGAGTTTCGCCGCGATCTTTATTTCCGGCTCAACGTGCTTAGCCTGCGAATTCCTCCCCTGCGAGAGCGACGACAGGATATACCGCTGCTGGTTAGCGCTTTTCTCGACCGCCTCTCGAGGGTTGCGGGACAAAACCTCGGCGTAAGCGACGACGGTATGAAAGCGCTGGTTGCTTATGGCTGGCCGGGAAATGTGCGTGAACTGGAAAACTGCATTCAACGATGCTGTGCAATGAATTCCGGTCCCGTGATTCACACCACTGATCTTCCAAGCTCGATCACAGACGTTACAGCGCGATTGAGCGATGGGTTGTTAGATACGAAGATCATGCCAATTGCGGATCTGGAGAGGCAAGCCATAGTGGGAGCGATTGAGACACTTGGCGGCGACAAGTTGATGGCGGCGAAGTTGCTCGGCATTGGCAAGACCACTCTTTACCGCAAGCTGAAGGAATACGAAAGTATTTCCTAACGTCTGATCAGCACTCCCGACTTTCTGACTTCCAGAGTGAATCCCCCAATATCCCAACGAAGGTAGGAGGTGCTTGTGAACTCATGCATCTCCGCAGTCCAACACTTGCGCCCGCTTCGGGGCGGTGCACAGGCTCACTTGCTGAGGGCATCCGATGGAAATTGCTACGTTACCAAGTTCCAAAACAATCCTCAGCACATCCGAGTTCTCGCTAACGAAATGCTAGCGACACGGTTAGGTTTGTCACTTGGTCTGCCCATGCCACGGGTGGAAGTAATCGAAGTATCCGACTGGCTTATCGAACACACGGAAGACCTGCGAATTCAACTTGCCAATCAGAAGATTGCGTACCGGGGTGGAAAGCAACTGGGATCGCTTTACGTAGGTTTCCGGGACGTGCCATTGGATTATTTGCCGCCAGAACTTCTTGTGCGAGTCAGTAATGTGTCAGACTTCGCCCGAGTTGTTGTTCTCGATAAATGGGCTTGCAATGCCGATGGACGGCAAGCAGTCTACGTTAGAGAAACACCCCACTGCGGACGATACGGCGCGACATTCATTGACCAGGGCCACTGCTTCAATGCCAGTGAGTGGACGTTTCCTGACTATCCACTGAGAGGAGTCTTCGCCGACAATTGTGTGTACCAGGACGTTAGAGGATGGGAGGCATTCGAACCAGCGCTGACCAAGGCGGAAGAGATGGATTCAGAGGCCATCTGGCGGTGTGCGGCAGACATTCCAGAAGAATGGTACGAAGGGAATCGAGACGGACTATATCGATTAGTCGAGGGACTGTACAGTCGCCGATTCCTTATTCGGGGGCTTGTCAGCATGTTTCGTGAATCGGTACGGAATCCATTTCCAAATTGGAGAGATGCCCCGACATTGGTTGACCTGTCCTCCGCGAGGCGCGACGAAGCTGTACACATTCGATAGGATAGGAAACTCATGGAGCTTTACATTATTGCGAGGCCGAACGGCGTTGGTAAAACGACATTCGCAAGGACGTTTCTTCCGATTGCAGGAACTTCATTAATGCCGACTTGATTGCACAGGGCTTGTCGCCGTTTTTTCCCCATGGCTGCAGCTCTGCGCGCTGGCAGGCTAGTGTAGAGCGAGATCAGGTTTTTTTCGCGACGACGCGAAGCTTTTGCTTTCGAGACGACGTTGTCGGGGAGAAGCCATTTGAAATTGATTCGGCAGCTCAAGAAGCAGGGATACAAGGTGCATTTTTTCTTTCTTTCGGGGAAGGACGTTGACGGCGCATTGTCGAGAGGTTGAGACCGAGTGTTGAAGGGCGGACACGAAGTGCCCGAAGCAGTGGTGCGTCGGCGATTTAGTTGCTCGATCACGAACTTCCTTGCTGAGTATCGACTTCTCGCAGATTCCCGGTACTTATTTGATAATTCGGTCCGCACGCCGCTTGTAATCGCTTGGGAGAAGGCGCACAAGCTTCATATAATGGATAAAGAGAATTACCAAGGACTGATTGAGCGCTACGGGTGACTCAATGAAAAGAGCTCCTAAACATGTTCTCAGATGCCGCTTGAGAAACGGGCCGAAACGGCATTCAAAGAGGCAGTCGAAGAAGTCATCGATGAACATGCTCGCTTGGGCTTGCTAATCCACGTTTGGCAAAACGGTAAGGTAGTAGGTCTGTCAGCCGGAGAACTGCTTGACTCAGCAGCGACGCACGGCAAATAGAGCAAGACGATTTTCCTCTCTCGCCCTTTTTTCCGATCCATCTAATTCACGTTCTTCCTCGTCGTACCGCATATCCTTACTGACCCAACAATATTCAGTTGCATAGCGCCCGGACGGGGATAGTTTCGACGTCCTCGAACTTGTGGCAAGGAGGTCTCTATGCGTCCTCACGGACAAACGAAATTGGGTTTTTTCCCACTCCCCGTAGCCGAGGCCAAGCGACTCAAGAACTGTCTGAGCTTTCCCCAACGATTTTCTGCGGTCGATCCGTGTGTCGGCGATGGAGTTGCATTCGCTCATTTGCTTCAGGACGTGGACTGCAATCGCTACGGAATTGAGGTTGACGCCAATCGTGCAGAACAAGCGAGGGCCCTGGCACTCGAGACTCTGCAAGCCAATACGATGGATGTCGGGTGTCCGGCAGAGGCAGTCTCTTTGCTGTACCTGAACCCTCCTTATGACTGGGAAGCCGGAGAGAGCAACAACCAAAGATTGGAATTCGTTTTCCTCGACCATACCTATCGCTGGCTCAAAGTCGGAGGAGTTCTGCTGTTTGTCATTCCACAGGTGCGCTTGGCGAAATGCGCGAGGCTGTTGAGTGAGCAGTTTGTTGAGCTGCGGGTCTTCCGGCTGATCGAACTGGACTGCGTGCAATTCAACCAAATCGTAGTTCTGGCAACCCGTAGAAAACGACATGCCCGGCTTTCAGACGCGGCTTTATTGGCTGGTGTGCGATACCTCGAAATGCTTTCCACAAAAGCTGATTTAGAGCCTCTAAGAGATGTCGCTAATATTCGATATGAAGTCCCTACTTCCGGCCCTGTTGTTCTCACCAACATGGGAATTCCGTTGGACGAGGTGGAAGACTTGCTGCTGGAATCGTCCGCCTACCGCCAGGCGGGTCGTGTACTCCTTCCCAAGTTAGGAGATGTGAAAGGGCGGCCCCTAACACCGCTACATGGCGGGCATGTCGGCCTGCTGTGTACTGCCGGGATGCTCAACGGAATATTCGCCGAGGGCGAAGATCGTCACATCGCACATTGGCGTTCGGTCAAGTTCACTGATCACTGGGAAGAACAGGAAGAAGACGGAACCAGAATTCTCCATGACCGGGAAAGGTTCTCGCACGAACTGACGCTAGTGTTTGCCAATGGGAAGACGCAGATTCTGACGCATGAGAAGAAGGAGTCGGAATGAAGAATGCTCATCTTCGCTTCGGGTGGCTCACTTATGTCAAGAGCACCGAGAAAACAACAACCAGCGTCAAATTACGCTTAGACCGCTTCATCGGAGAAATCCTGCCCGACCCTCCCCGGCAGGCCAAGGCGCACCTCATCTCGTTGATTGGTGGAGACACGCAGATTGCGGCTGTTTGTGCGGCGATTTCGCTGGGAGACAGGTTCGTAGTGGAAGGGCCGGGTGTGCAACCAATCCGCGTTTGTCTGGAGCGGAACGCGCAGTGTTTCAAAGGCTCAGTTCAACTGGCTGGACGTAAGAAACCACTTCGGCATCTGGTTGGACTCTCGGAAGAACTCGCGAACACCAAGTCGTCGGCGAGTTCGGGGCGAACCCTTCTGGCAGGCTCGGACAACCAATTCATTTGGTCGTCTATGGCCCATATCCACGGAATTCCGGGAATACCCGAGTGGGCGGATTGGTTTACGGGCGAATTGGACTCGCACAAGGCCCTCATCCGAACTCTGGGGATTGGGTGTAATCCGGTTCTGATCAAAGGAGAGAAGGATCAGTTTCTTTCCTGGCTCAGCTGGGGCGTTGAGAGTGAGGCAATTAAGTTTCCGGCGACAACTGGGTCGATCCGCTGGCCGAATATGGCTTTGCACGACATCTTCCTGCGCGCCAGCTAAACCCTCGTACTGCTTATCTTCTCCTCTCCGCTTTTCTTCTCATCTCGCCCCCCTTCCCGCAAACTCTTTCCATTCTTCCTGAGGACTTCTATGCCTGAACTCAGCACTATCTATGACTACATGCGCGCCCACGCGGCTCTTTTGGGAGAGCGCATTCTTCAGGAGTACCCGGCACTCCACCAATTCGACGATCCAATCTCTCCTCGAATCGCGGAACTGCTGCGAAAACCGTTCCCCGCGCAAAACATCGCGATCATGGGAGTCGCAAAACGTTGGCAGACGGCGCGGACTAGCATGGTGGTCGCCGAATGCGGCACGGGCAAAACCCTCATCTCGCTAGGAGCGATTCATGTCCACAGTGACGGAAATCCATTTACCGCACTAGCCATGGTTCCGCCTCACTTAGTCGAAAAATGGGCGCGGGAAGCGTTCTTTACCTTGCGAGGAATACGTGTGTTCCTGATTGATGACCTGCGGGATGGAGGTGACGGAACCAGGTCTCACGGGGTTAACGAGGTGCGATTTAGACAGGGACGGATCGTGCGGGAAGGCTTGCGTACTAGTCTCAGTGAAATGCGGCTACGCAAGGACTCGACAACTTCGAGGAAACGTTGGTCGTCACTTTGTGGGATCCCCGCTCTGTTCATCGTGGGACGCGAGCGCGCCAAGCTGGGATATTTCTGGCGCCATGCGTATCGGATACCAGGGTCGGGCCCGTATGTCGGTTGCGTGGTGAATTCAGATACCGGCAAGCCAGTGATCGTGAATGACAGTCGATTGACTGCGTCGGAGTTTGAGAAGGTCAAGATCGCGGAAAATATCGAAACTAGGGGTGACAAATCTTGCCGTCCAATCCACAGTCCGCTTTGGCAGGCCGACTCAGGCAAGATCCGCCGTATGGCACCTATCGAGTTCATCGGGCGGTACATGCCGGGCTGGTTTGATTACACGATTTGTGACGAGATCCACCAACTCGCCGGCGATACGGCCCAGGGAAATGCTCTCGGCACATTAGCTTCTTGTTCAGATCGAATCGTTGGCCTGACCGGAACCCTCCTGGGTGGATACGCCGACGACTTGTTCAACACCTTGTTCCGGCTTGAAGCCGGCAGAATGAAAGAACACGGATATGAGTGGGGCACGACAGGACGAAGCTCTTTCACTCAAGACTATGGAGTTCTCGAAACCATCACGAAAGTAGAACCAGCCGACAACGCCTGCTCCAAGGCCAAAACCACAACTACGGTTCGGCGAAAGCCGGGAGCTTCGCCGTTGCTGTTTGG
>PNAR01000216.1 GCA_003169715.1 Acidobacteriaceae bacterium
CTTCTGAATGATTGGAAAAGCAACAGGCAGCGCTTCTTCCGTCAGTGCCTGCGCGTGTGGACATCGCCGGTTCATAACGATTTGTCTTTCGAGATGGAAGCAATAAAAATCTAAGATCAGAATTCTTGGGCAATTGGGACGGCGCAAAATTCATGCACCGGGAGCCCATTTAGCCAGAAAGGAATCATCGTGGTCCGGGAGACCAGCAACTTGAGGACTGGGGGAATCAAACTGGCCGAATTATTCGAACCTGGCGAAGATCGCAAGATTCGGCTTGCCAGCCAAATCGGAATTAACACTGCGATTGTCGGAGTTCTTCCGGTCTTGAGCCGTCTGCCGCGGGGACAATACTTCGACGCTCTGAGGAGAATCAAGTCTGAGTTCGAGGATGCGGGAATGACCTTTGCAGGTGTAGAAAGCCATCCTGTACCGTCCGAAAAGATAAAACTTGGCCTTCCTGGCCGTGATGAAGAAATCGAGAATTATATTGCTGCAATCAAGGCACTCGCTCATGTCGGCGTTTCCCTCGTTTGCTATAACTGGATGGCCGGACTTGGATGGTACCGGACACGAACTGACGTGCGCGAGAGAGGCGGCGCACTGGTCAGTGAATTTGACAACGAAGTTGCGAGTAAGCAAGGACTGACCGAGTGGGGCGAAGTGAGCGAGGAAAAAATCTGGAGTAATCTTAATTATTTCCTCAACGCCGTTATCCCGGTAGCCGAGTGTGAAGGGGTTAAAATGGCCTTGCATCCGGATGATCCCCCGTTATCACCACTTCGAGGGCTTGGTCGGATCCTGACGAGTGCCGCAAGCTTCCGCCGCATTTTCGAGATGAACCCCAGTCCGGTGAATGGAGTCACCTTCTGCCAGGCCAATTTTGTGCTGATGGGGGAGAACATTGGAGCTCTAATTCGAGAGTGGGGTGTCAGCAAGAAGATTTTCTTCGTTCATATTCGAGATGTGGATGGTACACGAAATCACTTTAGGGAAACTTTCCACGATTCCGGCCCAACCAACCTCACCGACTCGTTGGCCTTATATAACAAATACGGCTTCGATGGACCAATGCGTCCCGATCACGCACCCACCCTTGAAGGCGAATCGAACGCCCATCCAGGCTACGCAATGATAGGAAAGGTCTTTGCAGTTGGTTATATGAAAGGCGCGATGGATGCGCTTGGTATCCCATATTCCTGAGTAACGCTGTTCGGCATCTCCTGGCTTGATTTTTTCGATCCTTAGACTATTCAGCCCGCGCCGCATATTTACCACCACGCGCTCGGCCAATATACGTCACTGCAGTTCACAATTCGTTCATATTCTGGTCCAACTATTCACATATATCCACAATTATATTGACATCTATTCGGAAAGTGATGTAAAGACCTGTCTGCACACCAGACCAAGTCACGTTAGGTCACTGTTTTGTTCGTCGGAGGGGACATGTTCACAAGTACTCGGCGTCGACTCGTACGCGTAGCTTTTGCGTGTCTATTTGTTATGACAAGCACAGCAATGTCGAACGGACAGTCCACCGACGGAACAATTCTGGGAACTGTCAAAGACACTAGCGGAGCCCCTGTACCCAATGCCGATATAACGGTGACTAACGCTGAGACAAACATCGAGAAAACAGTCGTCACAAATAAGTTTGGTGACTACGAAGTGCCTGGCTTACTGCCAGGAAAGTACGACGTTCAGGCACGGGTTCAGGGATTTGAAGTTTCCGTTCAGCGCGGCCTGATCCTCGACACGCGCGTGACCCTCCGCGTTGATATTTCGCTTGTAGTTGGAACTGTCCAGACCAAGGTCGAAGTTAATGCCGCCACGCCAGCAATCACGACTGAAAACGCAACTATCTCTGAGGAACTGGACAAAGAGGAGATCAAAGATCTGCCGTTAAACTTCCGAGGCACCTATACGGGAGGTTCGATTTTTTTGGTATCGATGCTTCCGGGCGTCCAAACTGACAATGGTTATAACTTGACTTTGGCAGGAGGGCATACCTCGATGAATGAGCTCACGATGGATGGCTTTTCGCTCATGAGCAATCGATTTAACAATGGCATCACTCAGCTTCTACCTTCGACAGAAGCGATTTCCGAGATTAGCGTGACGTCAGAGTTAGGAAATGCCGAGATCGGTCAGGTCGGACAGATCTCTTTCATAGGGCATGGTGGTACGAACGTATATCACGGGTCGTTATTTGAATATTTCCAAAACGATGCGCTGGATGCAGTACCTCTCTTTGCGACACAGAAGGCCCAAAAACGTGCCAATGATTTCGGAGGAACCTTTGCGGGTCCTGTCCGCTTTCCGGGTTTTAACGGAAAGGACCGGACATTTTTCTTCTTCGACACGGAAATCAATCGCAATCACACCAGCAATTCGATCGTGGAGGGTGTCCCTACCACTGACATGCGTAATGGAAATTTCTCAGCTCTTTGCAATAGCTATACGCCAAATGGGGTGTGTAACAGCCCATCAGGCACTACTCTTATGAATCCTTTTACTGGACAGCCGTATCCCATGAACACGATTCCGCAGAATCAGATAAACCCAGTTTCTCAAAAGGTTCTGAACACTTTTTATCCGACAGCGAATTTCAACTCTGGCGATTTTGCTTCAAATTATCGAGTTACCGAACCCTCTCCGGCGAATAGTAATCAGTTTGATATCCGCATCGATCAAAAGATCACTGACAAGCAGTTGCTATGGGGGAGATATGACTATCGGAGATCGAACAGTCTTTCTGCACTAGGCCTTCTGCAGGGCAATGAGGCTGTTATAGATAACACAGATAGCATGGGTCTCACCTATGAATACAATAT
>PNAR01000316.1 GCA_003169715.1 Acidobacteriaceae bacterium
CCAATGTGGAAGCCGTATTCATTCAGAGCTTCCCGGCTTGGCGGAAAGGCGGTGACGAGGCATATTTTCATCGCTGCCCGGACCCGAAAATTGCATAGCGCGACAATTTTCCCAAAAGCGTGAAGTAATGAAGCGCGACTTTGAAGTCGGCCTTACTTTTTCCCGAATGCCGCGTAGCAAACTGGAAAGGGACCTCCAGCGCGCTCTGAATGCGGCCCTTTACCAGAATTTCAAGCAGGATTTTAAAACCTTGCGGCTGGAGATCAATTCCTTCAATACAGGCACGCCGCACTACGAAAAAACCCGACATGGGGTCTTTTATGCGTACGTTTTTTCGTTGTAATGGAGCCGTAGCCAACGTGCTCGCTCGCGAAATGAAGAGGCGGGCTTTGCTCCATTCGCGTAAGCTGTCATTCGTGTTCGTGGCATAGCGGCTGGCAATTGCGATGTCTTTATCTTTGAGCACCGCACTCAGTAGTTCCGGCAAGACTTCGGGCGGATGTTGTAGATCGGCGTCAATCACTCCCAAGACGGAAGCATCGGTGTTTGCCCATCCGTGAATCACTGCCCCTGCCAACCCACGCTGTCCCTTTCGCACGAGAATCCGTACTCGCGGATCTTGTTTTGCGATATCGCCAACTACGTCCGCCGTTCCATCAGTACTGTCGTCGTCCACCACAATGAGTTCGTAATCAATCTTCGCCGGATCAAGCGCGTTTCTCAGGCGATTGAGCAAAGTGGGCATATTTCCGGCTTCGTTCAATGTCGGAATAGCCACTGCGAGTTTTGGGGACGGCACAGGTCCTGACATGACAGTCCTCTTGCCCTAATTCGATGAATAAAGTCTCAAAGATGTTGTTTTACGATTATGGTTTACCGCTCCGAAAGTACGTCCGCGCAATAAGTTACAGAAAAATGGAAACACCAGCCTTGTGCGCGATCACACATGCATCGCCTTCTGGGATCCTTCGGCTTGAAAATCCAAAAGTTGAGTACAAGAACCCCTGTGGCGCTCAAGCTCACTGGTTATGGCAAGATGAACCTCATCCTTCGCAAGCGGATGGATTAGCGCAAGCCCAGCCATGTCGCGCAACTGCATGTAGGAACGTCTGTATTTGTGCATAAACTCTAGAGGGTATTCGGGCTTCCTCGCCCTGGCCGCCTCTGGAATGGCATCAAGCAGGTAAGCGATATCGGGCGTGGGCGCGATCCGCAAGAGGAGTCTCGCATACGCTCGCGCTGTGACGCGATGCAGCGGCAACGTCGCCAACTGGTCGTAGATATAGCGGTCGAACACAATCGCTCCAGTGAATTTCGATCTTGCCTTGCGAACGACCATCCTCAGATTGACCGCATCCGTCAGGAAGAGGATTGAGCGCGCGATCGTCAGATACCATTTTTGTGTGTTTTTATCGTTCCGGTTAGCGGGCTTCTCCGGGGTTCCAACATTGCCGTCGCTATTCAAAAACTTATGGCTGAAACCAGCTCGCAATCCCGGAAGGGCCACCACATTATCCCAAAAGGCTAGCCGTAGTATTGGAATCCCCGCCGACGAAAGGTAGTCGCAAAGCTTCTCTATCTGCGTGCTCTTGCCGGCACCGTCAATGCCGGAAAAGCTAATCAGCAAACCATTCCCGTAGGGATCAGCGCAACTAACGACATGATTCGACCCCTCATTTGTGATTAATTCATTCATGATGCGGTCGCCAAAGATTTGCCCCCGTTCACCGCTAGTGGCTGCCAGGAACTCGTGACGGGCTTGATAATGACAATGCAGCCACTGTACCGACGGCAATACCCGCGCCCGCAATGAGCCCCATCTTAATTAGAAAGGATCGCACCTGGCGTTGTTTCGGGGGAGCAATGGCCGAACCGGCGGGACGGGATACTGCATTTCCGGTAACTTCGACCGCCGGCGCTGCGGCCGCCCCGCCTGCTTGTTGCTTCGAATCAGCGGGCGAGGGGGAGGGAGTTGCCGCAGGGGCCGTTGATGGATTGCTTTGCGTGGCGCCAGGACTTTCCGGCAACACATTCGGGTTTATATCGGATTGCGAAGGCGGCGGCGTTGCCTCTTGAGAATCAGCAGTTCCGGCCGGCCCCTGTGCGAAAACACTAGACGGGGCACAAAGCAATACGAGCAGGAGTGCATTCATCGGAAGTCTTTTCGCAAACCAATTCACCGAGATCTCCTTGAATCAGAACTCAACTAAATTTACGCAGCCAACGGCTGCGGCTGTTCGGTTTGCGCCGCTTGCTCCTCTTCCGCTTCTTCTTGTTTTGCGCGCGCCCGGCCAGGAACCACTTGGACGGTCGCCATGTCGTCTGGAATGCGCGGAAACATGTTCAGAATCCGATCCATGCCTGCGAGTTCCAGCATGGTGGCAGCTTCGGCGGAGATATTCCCTACTTGAACCGCCCCGTCCTGTCTGGCGACGTTAACCATCACATGCAGGATCATATCCAACCCAGCAGTATCAATTTCCTTGACGTTTGAAAAATCAACTATCATGCACGGCTGATCGAGAGTCAGGCTACGCTCTATCTCAGCACGCAGCAATCGAGCTTCGTCACGGTTGAAGCGCTCTGGCAATCTTATTAATAATGCTGAATTTTCCGTAATAGCTTTCATAAGTGTGCAGTCCAGAAACCAGTGAGACTCCCCCTACTAGAGATGCGAATCCGCCTCATTTAGTTGAGGTCCACTCCGGTTAAAAAAATCTTTCTTTCCCATAGATTTCTTCAATGTCCCAGTTAGCCTTCGTTTCCCCACCAGGTTGCGATCCGAAATTTTAACTGCCACATTACGGTCCAAATGGAATAGCTTATTGGCCGTCACAACGGAGTGAAGAAAATTTAATCCGATGCCAAGGTAGGTCTCCGGCAGGATAGACGAATCGGTTACCGTGGTGCCAAAGTCCACCTCGCAGTCGCGTTCGATAGTGGTAGCTCCATTGACGAGGCAAGAACCTTTCACCCGGCTTCGTGCACCGATGTACACCGGACCAGAAATACGGGCGCTGGAATCCACTGTAGCGCCTTCCCCCATCCACACTTCCGGACTCACCTCTTTGCCTAGAGGACGAATGGAATTCCGGCGCAGTAACCCGTCATGGGCTAGCTGACGCAGGTCTTGAGGTTCTCTGAGCCGATTTGTGTAACCTGTAAAATTGAAGCGCTTGTGATATGGAATCAAAGCACTGAGCCGGCCGCGGTATGAACCGTTGTCGCCTCGGAGCTGATTCGTGTTTACGACCGCAACATCGAACGCGCTCTTGTGGTCATACACCTGCGTAAGTACACCAGCGGTCTGGCAATGGAACGCCAACACCTCGTCAAAATCGAGTTCCAGGTACGCACCCAGCCGAATTAGAAACAGAATTTCCGCGCCTTCGTCCACTTGCTGTTGAACCGAACCTTCCCATGCTGAGAAAAAGTTGCGTGTCGGGCGAAGCCGTGACGGAAAGAGACCTTCTGAGCCGGATTCCTCGAGTAGCACTGTCTGCTGTTGGATTCCTGCATCCCGTAAAGCATCAAGAATGCGTTGCAATATGGTGCTTCCCAGAATCTCGTAACAGGCCAACGGCCCAGCGAGCAGGTGTTGCGGACGCGTGCCCTCTTGCAAACTCAGGTCTTCCTCCTGAATCGCTGCTGGAACTGTGACTATGGCCCCGACTCTCACTGCGCCCCCTTCCCAATTTCGTTTTTCAAAACACACATTCCTACAACCCGGCGTTTATGCATTTGTTGCGACCAACTGAGACATGGACGGAATCATGGCCGCGCGTTGGGCGGAAAGATTGGGTGCGATGTCTTCCGTCCAGTTTTCGAACGGAATATTTGCCTCAACCTCTTTGACGCTCGCTGAAGGCGACTCCGACGGCCTTGTTCCCTTCGATACATTTGCATGTCCAAGCAATTCTCGAATGCGCAGTTTCGCCTTGTGCAGTTGCGATTTCGAATTACCCACTGAGCAATCCAGAAGTTGCGCAATTTCCTGATGCTCGTAGCCTTCGACTTCATGCAGCAGGAAAATCGTGCGATACCCGTCGGGCAATTCTCGAATCGCCCGAGTCAACGCAATTCGGTCAACGGAACCAGATAACCGGCCGTCCTTGCCCCCATACTCGCGGCGCACCTGTTTTGCGTCCTGACTGTAGGGTTCGTCCAAAGAAACCTGCTTTAGCGCCTTCTTGCGGAAGTGCATAAGAACTGTGTTGACGGCGATCCGATAAAGCCACGTGGAGAGAGCAGAATCGCCCCGGAAAGTCTCGAGCTTACGAAAAACCTGGAGGAACGCATCTTGTGTCAGGTCTTCGGCTTCCGCGGTATTGTTTGTCATCCGCAAACAAACGGAGTAAATCCGCGCTTTGTGGGCATAAAATAAAGACGCAAAAGCGTCAGCATCACCCTCTTGGGCGCGTTTCACCAAATCAAGATCAATTTGTGAACGATTGCTTATGTTCGTCTCGCTGTTCACTTGGCTCTCCTTTATCGGGTCGGTGAGTGGAGGATCCCGCCCGCATATGCAGACTAGGGTTAACGCGCCAAATGGTCCATCCGGTGCAGTCTGTAGGGGTTTCGATATGTTGCTGTACCGAAAAAAGGACCCTTGGTTGCGAATAGCGCCGAATGGCGGCGAAAGGCCCAATTAAGCATTTATTGGAGGGTTGGAGGGCGTGGCAGGAAGTAGCGGGCCTTCGTGGAGGAACCTCAGTAGTAACGAAAAAATTACCTTCCAGCGAATCTGGACGGCTCTTGGATCTCAGCGTCTACCGATTGCGGTCTTTCAAACGCAATGCGGTAACAAACGATTTAAGAGGAAGGCCTTTGTTGGTTGAGCAAATCTGACATTACAATCGGCGGTCGTTAAGACTGTCGTTAAGAAATTGACCAATCCTACGTGGACTTGAATTAAATTGTTTTGACGGCTTACTCCAGCCCGGCTTGCACCACGTGGACAATGTTGTTGCGCACCGCGTACAGAACCAGGTCGCTAACCGAATGGAGTTGCAATTTTCGCATGATATTCGAACGGTGCGTTTCGGCTGTTTTCACGCTGAGACCGAGCGACACGGCAACTTCCTTGGTGCTCTTTCCTTCGGCTAACAACTGCACAATTTCCCGCTCCCGTGGAGTAAGCCGATTTTTCCCAATCGCAGCTGGCGCGGCTTGAGTTCCGCCCTTGAGATAACCTTCCAACACCATGGCCGCCACTTTGGAGGTGAAGTAAGTCTTATCGCGACGCAATGCTTCGACGGCGGCAACCAAGTCGCGTGCGGCATCGGATTTAAGCAGAAATCCGCGCGCCCCTGCGTTCAAAACGTCTCGAACTACTTGATCGGAGTCATGGAGGGTAAGGATTAGCACCCGGGCATGAGGATTGGTCTTAAGAATCTGGCGGGTAGCCTCCAATCCATTGAGGCTCGGCATTCCTATATCCAGAATAATGACGTCGGGCTTCAGTTGTTGCGTCTTGTCCACGGCTTCTCGTCCATCGGCTGCTTCGCCGCAAACTTGCCAGTCAGTCTGGCCCTGCAACAGCGCCACTAAACCCCTTCGCACGACTTCGTGATCGTCAGCTATCAGAATTCTGAAAATTGCCATAATCCCTCTCCCCGCGTCTGAAACCTCTCTAAATCAGCCCCGTAACGACCGGCAAGTAAACATTCTAGTCTATTTACCATTTCGGGATGTGGTTTATTTGCCCACGAAAAGTGCTTCCGATCAGCAATTGCTATTCAGTGTTTCTGCTTCCGTCGGTCCACTCGGCGGGTCCATTCCGAGAGGAGACCCTTCAGAGGACTGCTCCCGCTTTCGAAGAGTCAACTTACATAGAAATACTGAACAATCCAATACAGTAACCACTGTAGGCGAGCTCGTAATTAAATTTTCAAGAAAAGGCAAAGTTCCAAACTGCCCGCCCATCTTATTCAAACGGTTAGCGAGGGAATGTGAAAAAGACTATTTCATGGCCTGCTGCAACAAGCCTTCGGAGTACTTCGCTCCCGAGTCTGCGCGAAGCCGCAGCCGACTGTCGTGCTTGTGATCTGTGGAAGAAGGGCACCCAAACCGTGTTTGGGGAAGGGAGTTCGCGAGCGAGAGTCTTCTTGGTCGGCGAGCAGCCGGGAGACCACGAAGATATTGCTGGGCGTCCATTCGTGGGTCCAGCAGGCAAATTGTTGGATCAGGTTCTGGCCGAGGCGGGCATTGACCGCGCCCAAACCTACGTCACCAATGTCGTCAAGCATTTTAAGTGGGTGCCCGATGCTCGCGGCAAACGGCGCATTCACAAAAAGCCCAGTTATTCGGAAATTCATGCCTGCCGCCCCTGGCTTGATGGTGAAATTGCCGCATTGAAGCCGGAAATCCTCGTGTGCCTGGGAGCCACAGCCGCGCAGACATTGCTCGGCAAAGACTTCAGCGTCACCCGCCAACATGGCGACTTTGTGAAATCTCCATTGGCTCCCCTTGTGATGGCAACAGTTCACCCGTCTTCTGTCCTGCGAGCGCCGGACGAGAAGGATCGCCTTTTACAAAAGGAGGCCCTCGTCGAAGACTTTAAGAAGGTCGCGCGGCGGCTCAGGAA
>PNAR01000481.1 GCA_003169715.1 Acidobacteriaceae bacterium
GTCCGGTTCAGCGTCCCCTATTGGCATTAGCTGATCCCAGGATTGTTCACAATCAACCGATCATTGGGAGATTGCCGGGACTCTTGCGGTAACCTGCATCAAAAGAAAGGAATCCGATGGAAAGCAAGCGACCGGTAGTGGTCTATGGCGCCAATGGTTTTTCAGGACGGCTCGTCGCCGAGTTTCTGCGCGAATACAACGTCCCTTTCATTGCGGCCGGACGAAGCAAGGCGAGAATTCAAGACATAATGAGCCGTGTCCCGGGAATCGAAACGGCCAACTACGAAGTAGTGGAGGTGGGCGACTCGGTTGACGACCTAGTCAAATTGTTCACTGGCGCGAAAGTCGTGTGCAATACAGTCGGACCGTTCATCTACAGCGGGCCGCGAGTCGTTGAGGCAAGTCTCAAAGCCGGATGCCACTACCTCGACATCAGCGGCGAACAGGCATGGATACGCGAAGTCGCCGAGAAATGGGGTGCGAAGTTCGCGGCCAAGGGATTGCTAGCTGCCCCGGCTACGGCATTTATGTCCGCCGTCAGTGACGCCGCTATCCGGTTGTGTCTGGAACATGGAGCGATTGATACGATCGAAACCCTCACCATGTTCAAAGGGATTCCAACTTTCGGGTCTACCCAAACTATTTTTGCGGTTATTCAGACAGACGCCCACTATCTCGAGCAAAATCAGTACAAAACCTGGCCCCGCGCTGTTCGGTATGATGCGGCGGTTCCCGGCTACATTCAGACTCAGATGGCGCTTGCATGGGGCGGTTTTCCTCAGCCTGTCTGGTTCAAAGACCATCCCCAGGTGGCAAATGTCCGATCAATCGGCGGCCTTCTTGATCGCCAAATTATGGAAGGCGTGGCCGCAACCGAAAAAATGTTTGAAGAGCAGATTCGCGGGTTACCAAAGCAGGAACAAGAGCGGAGGCTTTCCGAAATGGCAAATTCGGTGCAAGGCAACACGCCTCCTCGAGAGAATACCCGCGAGCAGCGCACGATTGACGTCGTCGCAGGACGCGGCTCGACAGACTTCGTGCAGTGCGTCACCTTTGGCACATGCTGTTATCGGCAGACCGGACTCATCCAGGCGCACATCGCCCACAGCCTACTTCATTCTGCTCCGCGAAAAGTAGGGTTTGCTTCGGCGGCGGAGGCTTTTGGTCATCGCGAGTTGCTCAAAGTTCTGGAGAGCCATGGATTGGCTAAGGCAAAGATCAGCACATAGCCTCTAATTAGAGCGGCGATAATCCGCAAGCCTTTTTACTGCCATGAGAGCGATTGATTACTTCGATAAAGGTGCTGATGCGTACGCCGACCGGTTGGCCATTGTTGACGGCGCTTCTCGGTATTCGTATCGAGAAACCGGCGACATTACCCGCCGGATTGCGCGTGCCATGTGGGCAAATGGTTTGACTGGAGAGCAATGTGCCGGCATCTATTCTCACAATAACGCGTGGGTCCTTTTTTGCATGTTAGGCATAATGCGCGCCGGGGCGGTGTGGGTGCCAATCAATTCCAGAAACGCAGTAGACGCCAACGTTGAGTACATGAACTACACGAAAATGGCATGGCTTTTTTATCACAGCGACTTCCATGACATCGTTGAACAGATTCGTACGCGCGTTCCCTCACTGCGTCACCTCGTCTGCATGGACAAGGAGGATGCCGGCAATCCATCCCTGGAACTCTTTATGCAGCGGGGAACCGAAGCGGACGAGATTGACTGGGCTGATGAATACGGCAATCTTGATCGCCTGGTCGGCCTTGTGCCCACGGGAGGGACGACGGGGCCCGCAAAGGGCGTGCGGGTAACTAGCCTCGCCTGGGGGACCATGACGGAAATGGCCTCCCACTATTGGAGATCTCATGACCTCAATCCAGTTTGCCTGAATACGGCGCCGCTTTCTCATGCGGCGGGCGTGGTGGCATTCACCATGTTCACTCTCGGTGCAACCAATATTGTCATGCCAAAATTCGATGCCCTGGAAGTATTGCGAAATATCGAGCGTTTTCGCGCGACCCATCTGTTTCTGCCGCCTACCGCTTTCTACAGTCTTCTTGCGGAGCCGGAAATTGGCAACTTCGATTATTCGAGTTTGAGGGTATTCCTGCTTGCAGGGTCGCCAGTCTCACCGGACAAGCTGAAGAAGGGAGTCGAAATCTTCGGGCCTTGCATCTGCCAAAGCTACGGACAGACCGAGGCGCCGATGCTCCTGACTTTCCTCGATGCCAGGATCCTCGCAGCGGCCGCCGAAGGGCATCACCAGGAAAGGTTGGGAAGCTGCGGCAAGCCTACATCCGCGGTTCGGCTGGCAATAATGGATGAGCACGGCAACATACTCCCACCGGGTGATTGTGGGGAAATAGTCGCCAGAGGTACTCTCGTGACTGCCGGCTATTACAACATGCCTGAAGCCACCGCTCAGGTGCGTGCCCACGGCTGGCATCACACCGGAGATGTAGGGTACATGGACCATGAAGGATATGTGTATATCGTGGATCGCAAGAAGGACATGATTATCACCGGAGGCTTCAACGTCTATTGCGCCGAGGTGGAGGTTGGAATCATGGCGCTGCCGCAAGTGCACGAGTGCGCCGTCATTGGTGTTCCGGACGACAAGTGGGGCGAAGCAGTCAAAGCGATTGTGGTTCTCGCGCCTGGCGCATCATTGACCGGGGAAGCGGTGATCGCTCACTGTAAAGCGAAACTGGGCAGCGTGAAATCACCGAAGTCGGTGGATTTTCGGAACGAGATCCCCAAGACAGGTGCCGGCAAAATTGATAGGAAGTCGCTCCGGGCACCGTATTGGGTTCATGCGGACCGGGCCGTTCACTGAGACGCTCGACGTAAGGAAAACTTTAAGATGCCTTCGCATCCTCAAAGGGATAGTGCCTCGTCTTGTGCTGTACAGAGACCCACTTCAGTGTCGTGAATTCTTCCATTGCCCATTTTCCATTGAGGCGGCCAACTCCCGAGGCCTTCTCGCCCCCGAAGGCAATCAACGGATCATCATTAATCGTCCCATCGTTCACATGGACCATGCCAGATTCAATCTGCTTGGCGAGTTCGGCCCCATACTCTGCATCGCGCGTGTGAATCGCCCCGCTTAGCCCATACGGACTGTCGTTGGCGATTCGAATCGCCTCTTCCGGCGTATCGAAAGGCATCACACACACCGCTGGGCCAAACATCTCATTTTGCGCGATCCACATGTCTGGCTTTACGTCGGCAAAGATGGTTGGCGAAGCGATATTGCCTTCAACCTTTCCGCGCAAAGCGACTGTCGCTCCCGCGTCAATTCCCT
>PNAR01000177.1 GCA_003169715.1 Acidobacteriaceae bacterium
TGACGGGAAGCGTTTCTGCCGACGATCTTTCGATTGCCGACGATCCGTCGTTTAGCACGACGCCGTTCGTTCGCGCGAAAGCGCTTGATGTTGGCGTGCAAATGATTCCGCTTATTTTTTCGAAGTCACTCCAAATAACAAATATCGAACTCGACGAGCCACAAGTGGTTTTGCTGCACTCGGCCTCGGGAAAGTGGAACTTCTCGACTCTGGGCACTAGGACCGCTGCCAAGCCATCCGAATCATCGAATCCGAATCTCTCAGTCGGAAAACTTACCGTGAAAAATGGTTCGCTGAGCATGGGCACGGCGAATTCTTCGGCAAAGCCGACTGTTTATCAGAATGTAAATGTTTCGGTCTCGGATTTCTCGCTGACTTCGCAGTTCCCTTTCACGCTGTCCGCTACGTTGCCGGGAAATGGCTCTCTGAAGCTCGATGGCAAGGCAGGTCCCATTGATGCAGCGGACGCGGCCGTCACTCCGGTTCAGGCGCAGATCATAATAAAGAAACTTGATCTCGCAGCTTCAGGATTCATGCCTCCAGAATCTGGCATAGCTGGCTTGGCCGATTTCGATGGAAACTTCACCTCTGACGGTCACGAAGTGCATTCGACCGGGACCGTGCAGGCAAACAACCTCAAGCTATCCCCCAAAGGTAAGCCCGCCCCGCGACCCGTGGATGTGAAGTATGACGCCACCTATAGATTGCAACAGCAGGCAGGACAGATTTCGCCATCGGATGTCTCTTATGGAAAAGCGTTGGCACTAATCGCCGGCTCTTTTGAGATGAAGGGAGAATCCACGATCGTTGATCTGCGCGTCAACGCCGATGGCATGCCGGTGGACGATCTTGACACTCTTCTGCCTGCCTTGGGAGTCAGCCTCCCTTCCGGTTCGTCCCTTCAAGGGGGAACACTGAACGCGAACTTCACCATTGCAGGCCCTCTCGAAAAGCTTGTGATCGCCGGTCCGGTGAAGCTTTCCAACACAAAACTTGCGGGATTCAATTTTGCCTCGAAACTTTCTGAGGTTTCAAAACTAAGCGGCGCGCCCCAAGGGCAGGACACCCTTATCCAAAACTTCAGCGCGGACGTGCGCATGGCACCCGCGGGCACCACTACCGACAACATCAACCTCAACGTTCCGTCCTTCGGTGTCATAACGGGCAACGGCACTGTCAGCCCGTCCAACGCGCTCAATTACAAGATGAATGCCGCTCTTACGGGCGGCGTGGTGACAGGTCTTACCCAGCTCGCGGGCATGGGAAATAAAGGCGCGACGCTTCCATTTATGATCGAAGGAACAAGCTCCAGCCCCAGGTTCGTACCTGACATACAGGGGATGTTGGGAAGTCAGCTCAAGTCTAGACTGGGAGGTCTGGGAGGACAGTCCGCGGGCGGACAGAATGCCGGCTCCGTGGTCAATGCCATCGGTGGGTTGTTTGGGAAGAAGAAGAAACAGCAATAGCACGCAAGCAAACGATGTGGGGACGGGCGTCCCCGCCCGTCCAAGCCGAGCTAAACTCGGCGGGCCTTTCAGGCGTTAAGGACACAAAGTAACACGAAGGAAGTCCAACGATTCCTGTCTTCGTGTTACTTTGTGTCCTTCGTGGTTCGCGCTTTTGTCTCGCGATGATCTGCAATCAGCGAACGGCCTTGCATGCCTTCTGGAATCTCATGCCCAGCCAGGTCCATCAACGTCGGCGCAATGTCGAGCAGCCGCGCCCTTTCGAACTCCCCGCGCAGCGCACAATTCGGAGCGGTCAGAATAAACATGCCGTACTGGGCGTGGTTGCAGGCATCCGGGCCCGTGTCATTTTCCTGGACGTGAACCTTCGCGTGCCCAACAGTCCCGATGGAACGCCAATAAAGTCCGCCGAAGTGTACTATCAAATCCGGCGCGACATTTCGCACGTGGCGATAAAGTTCTTTGGGCTTGAAAACCAGCGACCGCATGGGAGCGCCCTTGTCGTCTGGTAGAGCTTCAAGCCTGGTTTTGATTTCATCCTGAAATGATTCGTATTCAGCCATGGGAATCACGCCTTGCGGCTCGCGTCCCTGAACATTGAAGAACACTCGCGCATAATACCCGCCTTCACTCCAAACGCGAGTCTTGCCCCAATTCACGCGCAACTTTTCGAACGGAGTCAGCGCGGCTGGATATTCTTCCAAGACCAGCAAGCCTTCCCGGATCAACCATTCATTGATGGCAAACCCTCCGTCGAGGCGTTGCGCCCCATGATCTGACACGACGAGCACAATCGTATCTTCGTCCAGCAACTCGAGAGCGGCACCGATCTGCTCATCAAGCCAGAAATAATATTCAGGAATCGCGTTTTGATAAGGATTTCCAGGCACGAATTGCACATGTGTTGGATCGAAGTAATTCCAGAAACCGTGATGCATGCGGTCAAGCCCAATGTCCACGAAGTGGAAGTAATCCCATTCGTGCTCCTTCAGCAGCCACCGCACAACCTGCCATTGTTTTCGGCTCATGCTGAAAATCTCTTCTTTGAGCCGGTCTTTATCGTTGGTGCGAAAGTTCTTCACATCCGTGGGATACTCGCCGACCAGCGCATTGATTTGTGATTTAATGTTCGGCGGATAGGTGAAGTCATTTTTCACTGTGTCAGGAGTGAGAAAGCAACCAATGCTTATGCCGTTCACCCGCCGCGGAGGATAGTTCGGCGGAACGCCAACAACGATGGACTTCTTGCCTTGCCGCGCCAGATAATCCCATATCGCCGGAGCTTTGATGGAAGCGGAATTTGCAAAGCTGAGCTTCTCATACGAATGATCGCTGCGATTTCGGAATCCATACACTCCGAGCGATCCTGGATCCTGGCTCGTTGTCATGCACATCCACGCGGGAACCGTAATTGGCGGAATTACGCTTTCCAACCTGCCGTAAATTCCTCCGCTCATTAAACGGCGCAGATTTGTGAGGCGCTCATCGCCAAAAACGACTTCGGGGGCTGCACAATCCAACCCAAGCACGCAAATTTTCATAGTCCTGTCTATCTAAAGCCAAACCGATTCGGGATTTTCAATTGCGGCAGAATAAGGATAATTCAGAACCAGGTTGACGAGGACGACCTTCGCTTGATTATGCGCTTATGTTGAGCTAGTCTCACTTCGCCGACAGGAGCAGCCAATGACTAGCCGTCTATTCCGCGTCACACAACTTTGCCGAGCGTCCAAACATCTTATTGGCGTGAAAATACTAATCATGACCGCTGCGTTGGCCGTACTGCTTACGGGATGCACGCAGAAACCACAGAATCCGGATGAGCTAAGAGAGAAAACCGCCGACGCTACCGCGCAGCTAAAGACCGATACCAAGGCCGTTGTCGAGGGCGTTCGCGAAGGCCTGAGCCGGGACAAGACGATAAACCTGAATACCGCAACACAAGACCAACTCATGACGTTGCCAGGGGTCACGCGTATTCGTGCCGGCCGTGTGATCGCCGGACGTCCTTATGATGATCCCCACGATGTCGTGACCCATCACATTCTTTCCGAACAGGAATACAAACGAATCGAGGACCGCATCACTGCGAAGTAAATTCCAGGACGATCTTTGCGAGGCACCCCGCTCACAGCACTCTTTCGTGCGCATAGCCGTCCGCGCCTAACGCGGACAGCAGCTCTGCGATATGATCCGGGCCTCGAGTCTCCATCGTGATATCAATCGCGGTGTCGCCAAGATTCACTCCATAGTACGCCCGGTCATATGAAGTCTCGACGATGTTGGCGCGGTGTTTCGCCAAAATTCCGGTCAGTTGATGCAACGCTCCAGGATAGTCCGGCAAGTGCACTCGAAGACGGACCAGTCGCCCATCTTTCACCAAGCCGCGTTCCATGATGCGCGCCAACAGAGTCACATCAATATTTCCGCCACATACCAGGACGGCAACTCTTTTGCCAATCAAAGAAACCTTGTGGTTTATCAACGCCGCCAGCGCTGCCGCCCCCGCTCCTTCAGCCAATGTCTTCTCGCGCTCGAGCAGAAGCAGAATGGCATTCGCGATCTCTTCCTCATCCACAGTCACGATATCGTCAACGTAATGTTGAACCAACGGAAACGTGCGATCACCGGCACGCCGGACGGCGATCCCGTCCGCGATCGTGGCGGCTGGATTCAAAGTTACCGGCTTCCCCTCCGCAATGGCGACTTTCATGGACGGGAGGCGGGAGGGTTGAACGCCGATGATGCGGACTGACGGGCTTTTTTCTTTTACCGCACAAGCAATTCCCCCAATCAGACCACCGCCCCCAATGGGCGCGATTATCGCTTCGATGTCAGGATGCTGCTGCAATATTTCAAGCCCGAGAGTTCCCTGCCCTGCAATTACAGCATCGTCATCAAACGGATGCACGAATGTTAAATCCTGTTCTTCGCCGCGCCGAATAGCCTCTTCGCAAGCGTCGTCGTAATTCGCCCCATGCAGCACTACGTCAGCGCCATAACTTCTGGTTGCGGACACTTTGGTAAGGGGCGTGGTAAGCGGCATGCATATCTGCGCTTTAACGCCGAGTTTCCCGGCGTGATACGCAAGTCCCTGCGCGTGGTTTCCCGCCGACGCTGCAATTACGCCACGATCGCGCTCTTTCTGGGTAAGCGTGAGCAGCTTATTCAGCGCGCCGCGCTCTTTGAAGGCTCCGGTTCGTTGCAGGTTGTCGAGCTTAAAGTGAACAGAGTTTCCTGTGAGTTGTGAGAACGTCTCAGAACGCGCACACGGCGAGAGATAAATGGAGTCGCGTATGCGCGTCAAGGCAGCTTCGATGTCGGAGAGAGCAATCATTTATTTGGATGAGACCGCCGAACATCATCCTACACATATTTGTTCTGGAGAGAAAAGTGCGAAGACCCAGGAGCCAAACGCTTTAGTTGAGCATAAGCGCCATTGAGCTGAAGTCAATCGTAACCTGGCGCGCCTGGTTGAGAAGATTCATGCCGATGCGAGCATAATACCACTGACTGTTTTCAGTCGTTCGCTTCAGCAGGACGTGGGCGGGTCGCAGAACCGCGTCAAATCCTCCAACCCGCAGCCCAACCTCAGGAAGAGTGACGCTCTCGACCTCCTCGCTGCCGCTCAACCCAGTAATGGGCCAGGAGCCTTTCTTCCCCTTCTCGCTGACGAGGGCTGCAAATTGCTTTGCAAAAGGTGGCCAAAGGTCGGTTTTTTCGGAGCCCATGTCGAACACGAAATCGAGCTTGCGTTCCTGAAACTCACCTTGGGTGAGTGGGTCTGAACCGTCAAAGCAAAGATTGGACTGCCGAAACTTCTTTGATGGGAAGCCCATCTCAAAATTCCCATCGGTAGTCCAACGCAACGTCCTAAAAGCCAGCAGAACAGGCAAGGCAAGCAGTCCGCGCTCGCCGGGCGGCCAGCCGACGAACGGTCCCTGATTATCCCCCACCACGATAAAGGCCACATGGCGTAGTCGCATGTTACCGACAGCCAACTGATCGGCGACCGCAATACGGTAATCGGAATGCGCGCCGCCTGTTGCACCAGTAATTCCGATGGCCCCGGCCGCAGCTGACTGAACACTCAATCCCAGTCGTTTCGCTTCAGATTCGCTGAGCATAGAGATATTTAGATCGGAGTCGACGATGTAATTGCCTGTTATTCCATTGGACGACACCGGAATGGCCATATTGCCTCCGACCATGTGATAGCGAATTCTGGAAAAGCGATGCTGGCTGACCGACTGGGCTTCTGGGAAGGCAGCCACGAGAGTGCGAAAACTTCTGGCATTGTCGTCATCGCGATTGATAGTGAGGCCTTGATCAAGAATTGTGAGCGCTCTCGGATACTGGCCTGCACGGAAGTAGAGATACTCGAGCCATTGTCGTGCCTCGTCCGCGTCGGAAGATCGCGGAGCGGCTTTTATCACCGAACCAAGCAACTTTTCGGCATCGTGTTGCCGATTGAAGGCTGCGGCAACAGCACCTCTATACAGCACAGGCCCCTTGCTCGCACTCATGGCGTCGCGAAGCTCAAACCATTGATGCGATCTATAGAGCAATTGCAAATTAGGGTTATTCTGCCCAGCGGAAGGGATTGCAAAATGAAATAGGGTACAGATCAGGGCAGCCACTCGCACTGACGGTGCAACTTTTCCATCCCAAAAAGCGATCATTTATTTTGTATTTTGATCTAGATTTGGACTAAGCGATGATTGTGGGCCTTCCCGACGTGGCGTGCGCGATGGCAGCGACCATTCCAGACTGCTTGAGATAGTTGTCCACCCCAGCAGCAGCCTTGCGCCCCTCCGCGATTGCCCACACCACCAAAGATTGTCCGCGACGCATATCCCCGGCGGCGAATACTCCCGAAACCGACGACATATAATTTTCGTCCGTCGCGACATTTCCGCGAGGATCAAGTTTCACGCCTAGCTTCTCAATCATTCCCTTGCGGACAGGACCCAGGAAGCCCATCGCGAGCAGCACGAGGTCGGCGTCCATGGTGAATTCCCCGCCGGACTGAGGTTCAAATGTCGGCGGCGGACCTACGCGAATGCCATGCAATTGCTTAACGTTTCCATGCTCATCGCCGGTAAAGCTGGTGGTCGCGATGCTCCAACCGCGAATGCCGCCTTCTTCATGCGCGCCTTCGACGCGCAACTGCATTGGCCAGAGCGGCCAGGGAGTTAGCGGGGAACGGTCATTTGGTGGCGTAGGCATAATCTCGAACTGATGCACCGAAGCCGGCTTCTGCCGATGGCAGGTTCCTAGACAATCCGCTCCAGTATCTCCGCCGCCAATGATCACCACGTGCTTACCGGTGGCTAGAATCTCGGTTTCGCCCTGGAGGCTGTCGCCTTCGCAACGCCGATTCTGTTGCGGCAGGAAATCCATCGCGAAATGAATTCCCTTTAACTCACGGCCAGGGACCTGCAAATCTCTCGAGTGCTCCGCCCCTCCCGCGAGAACGATGGCATCGAATTCCTGCTGGAAATCTTCTATGGGCAAGCCCTGGCCCACGTGAGCTTTAGTTACGAACTTCACTCCCTCGGCGCACATTTGTTTGAGACGGCGGTCAAGAACCTTCTTTTCCATCTTGAATTCTGGAATGCCGTAACGCAGCAGGCCACCGATTCGATCAGCCTTTTCATAAACCGTCACCCAATGTCCGGCCCGATTCAGTTGCTGCGCCGCTGCCAGCCCCGCCGGACCGGAGCCGACCACGGCGACCTTTTTCCCCGTCCGGAACTTCGGCGGCTCGGGCTGAATCCATCCTTCTTGAAATCCTCGTTCGACAATGCTCTTTTCGATTTGTTTAATCGTAACAGCGGGTTGGTTGATCCCAAGCACGCACGAAGCCTCGCACGGCGCGGGACATATGCGTCCGGTAAATTCCGGAAAATTGTTGGTCGAATGCAACTGGCGGACGGCTTCCTTCCAGCGCCCGCGATACACCAGATCATTCCAATCGGGAATCAAATTATTTACCGGACATCCCGTGTGACAAAAAGGCACGCCGCAATCCATGCAGCGTGCGCCCTGGTCGCGAAGCTTCGTCTCCGGAAAGTCCTGATAGATTTCGAACCAATCGTTCACCCGGTCGGCCACAGGGCGGCGCGTGGGAAGCTCTCTTGGAATTTCCATGAAGCCAGTGGTTTTACCCATGCTGCACCTGCTCTATCAATTCTGGAACGGCGACCGGCTCACCTGGGATGTAGGGTTGGCGGCTGCGGCTGACGCCCAGAACTCGCTTAAACTCGTGCGGGAATATCTTGATGAACCGCGGCGCCACGTCAGACCAATTATCCAGGATGGAACGTGCCCTTCCGCTATTCGTGAGTTCGTAATGGCGCGTGATTAGGTCATGGAGGATCTTCACATCCGGAGCTTCGATTAAAGGTTCGAGGTCCACGGACGCGAGATTGCAACGCTTCTCCGTGAAATCTCCGCGTTCGTCGAATACGTATGAAATACCTCCGCTCATCCCTGCTGCAAAGTTCCTTCCACATGGGCCCAACACTACTACCAGGCCATTCGTCATGTATTCGCAACCATGATCGCCAACTCCTTCGACCACGGCGACTGCGCCAGAGTTACGCACGGCAAATCGCTCCCCGGCCATGCCATGAAAGAAAGCCTCGCCACTGGTCGCGCCATAGAGCACAACATTCCCGATCAAAATATTTTCTTCTGCAACGAAACCGGAATCCCTGGGCGGATAAACGATAATGCGCCCCCCAGAGAGGCCTTTACCAACGTAATCGTTGGCTTCGCCTTCGAGAGTCATGGTCACTCCCCTCGCAAGGAAAGCACCAAAACTCTGGCCTGCAGATCCCTCGAAGCGGATACGAACAGTGTCATCTGGAAGGCCGTCGGATCCGTAGCGCCGAGCAATTTCGCCGCTGAGCATGGCGCCGACCGTGCGATGCACATTGCGAATTGGAAAATCCATTTCGACAGGCGTTCGAGTTTCCAGAGCTTCACGGGAATGCTTGATCAATTGATGGTCGAGTGCGACCTCCAATCCGTGATCCTGCTTTTGGGTGCAGTGTCTCGCGACGCGTCCGGGGACCGGCGGATTGTAAAGAATCGCGGATAAATCAAGACCCTTCGCCTTCCAATGATCAACGGCTGGCCGCACGTCCAACATGTCCACCCGGCCTACCATGTCATCAACCTTTCGGAAGCCCATCTCCGCCATGAATTGGCGCATTTGCTCTGCGATAAAGAAAAAGAAATTGATGACGTGCTCGGGCTGACCCGCAAATTGCGCACGGAGGACGGGGTCTTGCGTGGCAATTCCGACCGAGCAGGTATTCAGATGACACTTGCGCATCATGATGCAACCCATCGCGACCAACGGAGCGGTGGCGAAACCAAATTCTTCCGCGCCCAACAAAGCAGCGATCACCACGTCGCGCCCGGTTTGCAGCTTGCCGTCGGTTTGGACACGAATACGGCTGCGCAGATCGTTCAGCAACAATACTTGTTGAGTCTCGGCAAGCCCTAGTTCCCAGGGGATTCCAGCGTGCTTAATCGAACTCAATGGGGACGCACCAGTCCCGCCGCTGTCACCACTAATCAGGACGACATCAGCGTGGGCTTTTGCCACTCCGGCGGCAACGGTTCCGACCCCAACCTCGGCGACTAGCTTTACCGCAATGCGGGCCTGCGGATTCACGTTCTTGAGGTCATAAATCAGTTGCGCCAGATCCTCGATGGAATAAATATCGTGATGGGGTGGCGGCGAGATTAATCCAACACCCGGCGTAGAGTGCCGCAAGCGTGCGATGACCTCATCCACTTTATGCCCGGGAAGCTGCCCGCCCTCGCCCGGCTTCGCGCCTTGCGCCATTTTGATTTGCAGCTCGTCGGCATTCACAAGATAATTTGTGGTCACTCCGAATCGTGCCGACGCGACCTGCTTTACCGCGCTGCGCCGCCAATCCCCGTTTGAATCCGGCTTGAAGCGATTTTCGTCTTCGCCCCCTTCGCCGGTATTGGATTTCCCTCCAATGCGGTTCATGGCAATGGCAAGCGTTTCGTGTGCCTCTTTGCTGATGGAGCCGAAAGACATGGCTCCCGTCGTGAACCGCTTTACGATTTCTTTTGCAGACTCGACCTTTTCGATCGGAATCGGCTTCGCTGCTTTCTTGATCTGCATCAAGCTGCGCAACGTAGCCATGTTGCGGCTCTGTTGATCGATTAAATCTGTGTACTCCTGAAAGGTTTTGAAGCTATCCTGACGCACAGCGTGTTGCAATTTGCTGATTGTCTCCGGATTCAAAAGGTGATATTCGCCGTTAGTGCGGAAATGATAGCTGCCGCCGGCCGCGAGCTCAGTATCAAACTCGGTCACTGGATCGAACGCATATTCATGCTTCATCTGAGCTTCACGGGCGATCACGCTCAGGCCAATTCCTTCAAGACGCGATGTAGTGCCGGCAAAATAGGCGTCCACTAATTCTCTGTTCAAACCGATAGCTTCGAATACCTGCGCTCCACGATAACTTTGCAGGGTCGAAATCCCCATCTTCGAAAAAGTTTTAAGCAATCCTTTATTCGTTGCCTTGATGAAATGTTTCACCGCCACTTCAGAAGACACGCCATCCGGCAAATACCCGCGCGCCGCCAAGTCTTCCAGCGTCTCAATTGCAAGATAGGGATTTACCGCGCTCGCCCCATAACCAATTAACAGGGCGAAGTGCATCACCTCGCGAGGCTCGCCGGATTCGATGATCAGCGCAACTTGCGTGCGAGTCTCTTCGCGCACCAGCAAATTATGGACGGCAGCCAATGCCAACAAACTTGGAATCGGCGCGAATTCCTTGTCCACTCCGCGATCCGAGAGAATCAGTAATGTATAGCCGGACTTCACCGCCAACGATGCGCGTTGGCAAAGCTCGTCCAAAGCCCGCTTTAGGCCTGCTTCTCCGTCGGCGCCGCGGAAGAGTGCGGGCAAAGTCGTCGCCAATAGGTCTCCGCGAGAAACCCGGCGCAATTTTTCAAGATCGCGATTGGTTAAGATGGGATGCGGCAGCTTCAACGTATGGCAATTTTCCGGCGTTTCTTCCAGGATGTTTCGCTCGGTACCGATATAACTGATGAGCGACATCACCAT
>PNAR01000054.1 GCA_003169715.1 Acidobacteriaceae bacterium
CGAAAGTGGGATATGCAGATGGCGCCGTCGGTCTGCGTTCACTGTGGCTTGGGCTGCAATACCACGCCAGGCGAGCGCTATGGAATGTTGCGCCAGATCGTCACTCGCTATAACAGAGAGGTCAATGGATATTTTCTTTGCGATCGTGGGCGTTACGGCTACGAGTTTGTAAACAGCGAACACCGGATCCGCCATGCGCGCCTGACTCGCAACAACAATTCCACCAGCATCAGCAAGGCGGAGGCAATTGAGCATCTGGCACTTCTGCTTGCCGAGGGACGCAAAGTAATCGGGATCGGCTCACCACGGGCTTCACTGGAGTCCAATTTTCTGTTGCGCACTCTGGTTGGGCCGGAGCGCTTTTACGCCGGAGTGTCCGACGACCACTTTCGGTTGATTTCGGCCATGATCGAGATCCTGCGAGGTGGTCCAGCGCATTCACCGTCGCTGCGCGAAATCGAACTCTCGGACGCGGTGCTCATCCTGGGCGAGGATGTCACTAACGTCGCACCGAGAATGGCCTTGAGCCTGCGTCAGTCCGTGCGGCAGCAGCCCATGGAAATCGCCGACAAGATGCACATTCCTCTCTGGGACGATCACGCGGTACGGGACGCACTTCAGGATGCAAAAGGCCCGCTATTTATCGCCAGCCCTGCGCCAACACGCCTGGATGACGTCGCGGTCCGCACCTACCGTGCTGCTCCCGATGATGTGGCCCGGCTCGGCTTTGCCATCGCCCATCTGCTCGATGAAAATGCGCCTGCGGCTCCAGACTTGCCGGCGGAGGTACGTGCCCTGGCTGACGACATCGCGCAGGCATTGAAGAAAGCGCAACGGCCACTCGTCATCTCAGGCCCCAGTTGCAACAACGAGGCGATTATCCAGGCAGCAGCGAATGTTGCGCGAGCCTTGTGCGCCGCTGGACCGCGGACTGCGCTGAGTTTCACCATGCCGGAGTGCAACAGTTTCGGATTGGCGCTGATGGACGGCGCGCCTTTGAGCCAAGCGTTTAAGGCTGTGCGAGACGGGACAGCAGACGCGATCGTGATCCTGGAGAATGATCTCTACCGGCGAGCTCCGGCGCGATCAGTTGACGCATTTCTGAGTGGCGTGAAGGATGCGATAGTCCTCGACCACTTGCTAAATCAAACTGCGGAAACGGGCACGCTCGCGATTCCAGCAGGAACATTCGCAGAGGCGGATGGCACGTTGGTGAGCAGCGAAGGGCGTGCGCAGCGCTTCTATCAGGTCTTTGTACCGGAAGGAGATATTCAAGCGAGCTGGCAATGGCTGCGCGATGTGATGTTTGCTGCTGGACGGCAGGAGGGTGCCGCCTGGGCGCATATTGATGATGTGATCGCGGCCATGGCTGCGGCCATTCCGGCACTTGCCCAAGTCCCACAGGCTGCGCCTGGCGCAAGCTTCCGGATCGCCGGCGAGAAAATACCTCGAGAGCCGGAACGCTACAGCGGACGCACAGCCATGCTGGCGAACATCAGCGTGCACGAGCCCAAACCGCCGGATGATCCTAATACGCCGTTTTCATTCTCCATGGAAGGCACGCTCGACCAGCCTCCCGCCGCCCTGATTCCGTTCTTCTGGTCGCCGGGTTGGAATTCGATCCAGGCGACCAATTTTTACCAGACCGAAATTGCTGGCCCATTGCGGGGAGGTGATCCTGGAGTTCGGTTGATTGAGCCCGTGGCACAACCGCATGTCACGTATTTTGGTCACGTCCCAAGAGCATTTGCACCGGGCAGTGATGAATGGCTGCTGGTTCCGCTTTATCACATCTTCGGCTCAGAAGAGTTAAGCCTTTCGGCCTCAGGAGTGGCTGAACTGGCGCCGAAGCCTTACGTGGCCCTCAATGCGGAAGATGCCAAGCGTCTCCGAGTCGAGGAGGGTGAACAAGTCACGATAAAGCTTGACGGTAAAGCCTACAATCTGCCCGCCAAGATAAGCGCTGAGTTGCCTCGGGGTATTGCGGGGCTACCGGTTGGCCTTCCCGGCATGGCAGGAATCAGCCTCCCCATCAGTAGTGTCTTGGAGCGGGAGCGCAAGCCGGCACATGCCTCATGACAAGCCCTTATCCCATCGCGACGATCATCGGCCTGCTCATAGTGTCATTGAGCCTTGCGTCAGGGCTGATTTGGCTTGAGCGCCGGCTTCTCGCGTTGTGGCAGGACCGCTACGGGCCCAACCGCGTCGGACCTTTTGGGCTGCTCCAGGTTGTGGCGGACATGATCAAGATCTTNNGAGGACTGGATTCCTCCTTTTGCGGATAAGCCGGTATTTGTGCTGGCTCCCACCATCGTTATGGTGACCGTGCTAATGACTTTCGCTGTGCTCCCCTTTGCTCCCGGGATCATCGTCGCCGACCTGAACATTGGGCTGCTCTTCTTCCTTGCCATGTCTTCGCTGGGAGTTTACAGCGTGGTGCTTGCGGGCTGGTCATCGGACAACAAGTACTCACTGTTGGGCGGATTGCGCGCGGCAGCCCAAATGATCAGCTACGAAGTCTTCATGGGCCTGTCTCTGATGGGAGTGGTAGTGCTGGCCGGTTCATTCGACCTGGCCAAGATTGTTGAAGCACAAAGGAAGATGTGGTTTGTAATTCCACAGTTTCTCGGCTTCGTATTGTTTCTTATCGCGGGTATTGCCGAGACGCGCCGCTTGCCGTTCGATTTGCCGGAGGCGGAGAGCGAACTGGTCGCGGGGTACCACTCGGAGTACTCCGGAATGAAATTTGGAATGTTCTTCGTCGGCGAGTATCTGGGCGTCACCCTGATCTCATCTCTGATTGCGGTATTGTTTTTCGGAGGCTGGCTGGGTCCGTGGCTGCCGCCAATCGTTTGGTTTCTCATTAAGCTGGTTTTCTTTATTTGTTTTTTCATCCTGCTGCGCGCGTCATTGCCGCGGCCGCGTTTTGATCAACTCATGTCCTGGGGATGGAAGCTGATGCTGCCGTTGTCGTTGGCCAACATTCTGGTAACGGGTGCGGTCGTGCTCGCGTTTCGTTAGCGCGGTTTCACAGAAAGGGGTTGCGAATGCTAAGTGTGCTGAGGACCATGTGGGACGTATTCCTGCATACCTTTCATCGTCGCGTAACGGTGCAGTATCCGGAACAAAAGGCGTACCTTGCTCCGCGTTACCGCGGCCGCATCATTCTCTCTCGCGATCCGGACGGCGGCGAACGCTGCGTGGGCTGCTATCTATGCGCCGCCGTATGCCCGGTGGATTGCATCGCGCTACAGGCGACTGAGGACGAGCACGGACGCCGCTATCCCGAGTTTTTCCGCATCAATTTCTCTCGCTGCATCTTCTGCGGATTCTGCGAGGACGCTTGTCCCACGTATGCGATTCAACTCATTCCCGACATCGAAATGGGCGAGTACCATCGCCCCAATCTGGTTTACGAGAAAGAACAACTTTTGATCGATGGTCCAGGAAAATATCCCGGATACAACTACTGGAATATCTGCGGCGTCGAGATCGGCGGTAAAGGAAAAGGCGAAGCTGAGAACGAGGCGCCCCCTACCGACCTGCGCAGTCTATTACCCTGAGCATTTATGGATGCAACGTTCTATGTCGCGGCGGTGGTGGCGGTTCTGGCCACGGTGATGGTCATCACCCGGTTGAACGCCGTGCATGCGCTGCTTTACCTCATTGTTTCGCTACTTTCGGTGGCGGTGGTTTTCTACACGCTCGGCGCGCCCTTCATTGCTGCCCTGGAGGTGATCATCTACGCGGGAGCCATCATGGTCCTTTTCGTATTCGTCGTCATGATGCTCAACCTCGGTCCACAAACAACAGGAACAGAGCGCATCTGGCTCAAACCTGGGATGTGGATCGGACCGTGCATCTTGTCCGCGATCTTGGTCGCGGAAGTGGTCTACCTGCTCGTGCAAGCTGGAACTGTCCATCCGAGAGCGGCCTCGGTTGGCCCCAAAGAGGTGGGAATGGCGCTGTTCGGACCCTACATGATTGGTGTGGAACTGGCTTCCATGCTTATGTTGGGCGCCCTTGTTGGAGCTTATCACTTAGCTCGAAAGCGAGAACGACTGGAGACTCGAGATGTCATTGATTCCGATGCAACACGGACTGCTGCTGGCGGGAATCTTATTCGCCCTGGGACTGGCCGGCCTTCTAGCGCGGCGTAATTTGATCTTCATCCTCATGTCTATTGAGGTGATGCTCAACGCCGCGGGTTTAGCCTTTGTGGTTGCCGGCTCACGCTGGGCGCAGCCGGATGGTCAAGTCATGTTTATCTTCATTCTGGCTACGGCCGCCGCCGAGGTCTCTGTAGGTCTCGCACTATTACTGCAGTTGCATCACCAGTACAAATCGCTGGATGCCGATGCGGCCAGCTTAATGAGAGGATAGCGTGCTCAGATTGTTGTGGCTGATCCCGGCGATCCCGTTTGCCAGCTTCATTGTGCTGGCGCTCGTTGGCCCGCGGATTTCCAGGAAGTATGCGGCCCTGATCGGCGTCGCGTCCATCGCCGTCTCTACCGTGATCTCCATCCTGATTACCTGGAGCTTCCTGGTCTCTGCCCCGCCAGGAGACTCTTACACGCAAGTCTTGTGGACGTGGATTGATGTTGCAGGCTTTCGCCCGCAGATCGCGTTCTACCTGGACGCGCTTTCGTTGATCATGACGCTGGTGGTCACATTCGTTAGCTTCCTTATTCACCTTTACTCCGCCGAATCCATGATTGAGAGCGAAGGCTACTCCCGTTTCTTCGCTTACATGAACTTGTTCGTCGCCTCCATGGTGACTTTGCTGTTGGCGGACAATCTGCTGCTGCTCTATCTCGGGTGGGAAGGCGTTGGGCTGTGCAGTTACCTGTTGATCGGCTTCTGGTATACCGATCCCGTGAATGGCCTGGCAGCGCGCAAAGCATTTATCGTGACCCGCGTTGGCGACACCGCGATGATCATCGGCCTGTTCTTGCTCTTCCAGCACCTGGGCACACTGCACATCCAGGAACTGATGCGCCGGGCTGCTGAGCAATGGCCCGTGGGTTCAGCGCTCCCGACGGTGGCCGCAGCGTTGCTGCTGGGTGGTGCAGTGGGCAAGTCAGCCCAGCTTCCGTTGCAGACATGGCTCCCAGACGCAATGGCCGGGCCCACGCCGACCAGCGCTCTGATCCACGCAGCGACCATGGTGACCGCTGGGGTTTACCTCATCGCGCGTACTCATGTGCTTTTCTCACTGGCTCCTTCGGTACAGTTTGCGGTTGCGGTAATTGGCGCGGCCACGCTGGTGCTCGGAGGATTCAGTGCGCTGACCCAGTGGGATATCAAACGGGTGCTGGCCTATTCCACGATCAGCCAGATCGGATACATGTTTCTCGCCATGGGCGTGGGCGCCTGGTCGGCAGGTATTTTCCACTTCATGACCCATGCGTTCTTTAAGTCATTGCTCTTCCTCGCGGCGGGCGTGGTGATCCAGGCGACGCACGAGGAGCACAGCATCTTCAAGATGGGTGGCTTGCGCAAAGAACTGCCGTTGGCATTTGGCGCTTTCCTGATCGCCGGCTGCTCTCTCGCCGGACTGCCGCTAATCACTGCGGGCTTTTACAGCAAAGGATTAATCGTGTGGCAGACGTGGGCGTCCCCGCAAGGCAGCACGGTCCTATGGTTTGCGGGGGTGTTTGGCGTGCTGCTGACCTCGCTTTACATCTTCCGCGTTATTTTTCTTGTCTTCTTTGGTGAGGCAAAGGCAAGCGTGACGAAACGGCCGGGATACAAGATCCAAATTCCGCTCATTGTTCTGACCGTCCTGTCGGTAGTGGGCGGATTTGTCAATCTTCCTCCCAAGCTCGGCAATGTACCATTGTTCACCCGCTTATTAGACACGGCCCTGCCGCCGGTTGAGCAGAGTCACTTTGGTCCGCTCACGGAAATGCGTTCCGAAGGGTTCCTGGCATTGGCATTCCTTATCGGCCTGGGTCTCTCGTACCTGTTATACCTTCGCAACCGCCAGTGGTCGAACGCTCTGATTAGAACTCATGTAGGAAAAGCGCTGCACGAGTTCTGGTTTGCCGATTGGGGATTCGACTGGTGCTACGACAAACTGTTCGTGCAGCCGATCTTGTGGTTTGCGCGGATTGATAAGGGCGATGTGGTGGATGCCTTTTACAGCGGGATTGCGGATCTCAGTGAACTCTTGTACCGCGGTCTTAGCCTTACAGAGAACGGCCGGGTGCGCTGGTACGCCGCTGGAATTGCGGGTGGAACCGTCGCATTTGTGGCGATTGCGTTATTCCTATGATTCTGCTTTGGCTGATCGTTATTCTGTTGGTTGGCGGCCTGCTGGCATGGGCGGCCGGACGATGGAGCGTCCTCGCGACGCGTTGGATTTCGTTGATCGCGGTGAGCGCGGACTTTGTGATCGGACT
>PNAR01000174.1 GCA_003169715.1 Acidobacteriaceae bacterium
GATCGTGATTCTCGACGACGCCACCAGCGAGATCTATTACGCGCAACTGGTGGAAGAGGAATCGACGGCGACGGTAATGGCGGCAGTGAAGGAAGTGATGGAGCGGAAGGGCGTATTCTGCGCGCTGTACAGCGATCGGGGCAGCCATTTCTGGCTGACGCCGAAGGTGGGCGGCAAGGTGGACTACCATCGTCGAACGCAAGTGGGACGGGCGCTGCATGAGTTGGAAGTGCAGATGATTCCGGCCTACTCGCCGCAAGCGCGCGGGCGCAGCGAACGCAACTTCGGCACCTGGCAAGGACGACTGCCGCAGGAGTTGCGGTTAAGGAATCTGGGAACGCTGGAGGCGGCGAACCAGTTTTTGCGGGACCACCACGCGGCTGAGTTCAATGGCCGCTTTCAGGCGGCCCCGGCGCAACGCGGCAGTGCTTTTGTGCCCTGCCGGCGGCGCGGTCTCGATCAGGTCTTCGCGCTGCAGTTCGAGCGCACCGTCAACCGCGATAACACGGTGAGCTTTCAGAATTTATCGTTACAGATCGAGCGCGTGCACTGGAGAGGAACGTTGGCGGGCTGCCAGGTGCTAGTGCATCAACACTTGGATGGAACTCTAAGTCTCACGCACGGACCGCATTGTCTGGGGCGATACACCGCTCAGGGCACGGCGTTGGCGCCAAAGAGACTGCCGTTACGTAGGACGGTGGAAAAGAGGCACGGAGGAAAAATCATAAAGCCGACTTTTCCTCCGCGCTTGGAAATCCCGCAAACTGCGCGGGATTCCCACTTTCCCACCGCCCCGACTACGGCTGCTGGTTAACTGAAACCGGACATATCATGTGCTACAAAAACCGGACATTTTAACTTGCTACAGACACCCCTTTCGGAGAATGCTTTTTGAAAACGTTCAACGGAATGCTTGGCGGATTCAGCTAAACTCCTTCAGGTACTTTGCCCTGACCGAAGTGGAAAGATAGAAGGGGGGAATTAAACTGTCAACTTCTCGGCGTGGTTTCCTGAAGAAGAGTGCGATTGCGGGCGTCGGCGTTGCCTTGGGAAAGATCCCAGGATTGGCCGGTTCTACCGATAAATTCGACGCCTCTAGCATTGCCGGTCTGAGCGGTGCGCAGGTCGCCGCATCAACCCGAAGCATCGCAAACGAATTTACTCGCGGACTCGGTGTTTATCCTGGCGATCCTCGGGAAGACTTCAGTCCGGAGTTTGTGATTGATAGGTTGACTTACCGGAACTTGGCTTTACTGCGGCCCGCTTACCATTCGAGCAGCTACGATTACAATCTGACAGCCCAGTTGGTTACTGACGGTATTAAAGACACGCACCTTCCCGATTGGATCGCAACCTCCACCAGTTCACGGGGCGCGTTGCCCAAGAACGAGCGCGAACTCGTGCTCGATCACTCGCGCACCAATTCCGTGGAATTATTTGGACCCCGCGCCACCTTGCACGTTCAGATTGGCGGCGGCATGAGCGTTCCCGAAGTTGATCGCATTGATGTGGTTGTGGTTCCGCAAGGCGGTGCGGCTTCCTCGGACTTGAGCTTCACAGTGTCGGTCTCCGAAGACGGTCGCACGTGGGAGAAGGTTGGCTCTGTGTCGGCCCCTGAGACAGTATCCGTTGAAGGCTATCCGAAGGATTTTGCTCGACCAGGCCAGTTGTTTGTTCCGTCAATCACTTTCAGCCGGGCTTGCCGAAACCGTTTTTATCAGATCGAGTTCGCAGTTGCCAACGCGCCGCCCCAAGCCGCCTACATGCAGTGGAGAGTTGGCGAAATTGAATTCTATAATCACGATCAGCGGGTACAAATCGGTGGGCCCTATAGTTTCACTAGCGCGTGGATGAGCGCTGGCCTCGGCGAAGAGTGGGTATACGTTGACCTGGGCGCTCGCTGCGAGTTCGATCGCGTCAAGCTGTACTGGATTGCGCGCGCGGCAGAAGGCGCGATACAAGTTTCGGACGACGCTAAAAGCTGGCGCGATTTGCATACCTTCACCGAGGAAGCTACGCCTGATGACGACGTCAAGCTCCCTCGGCCATCGCGTGGTAGATACGTCCGCGTCCTGATGAAGCGGCCAACCTCGCCTGACGGCTACACCCTGAGTGAAATTGAGGTGTATGGCCGCGGCGGTCCCGTTGCGCGTCCCAAGTGCGCTTCGGCCGATCGCGCCGCTGGTCAGCCCGACGTCCGGTTCGATCTAGCGGGATGCGCGTGGCGCTTACAGCGCCTTTCGCTTGTGGAAAGCGACGGGCAGGAGCTATCGAAGCCGGCCTTTCACGATGCCGCATGGGTGGTCGCGACTGTGCCGGGAACGGTTCTTACCTCGTACCTCAACGTTGAAGCAATCCCTGATCCGAATTTCGGAAAGAACCAGTTGTACATTTCGGACTCATTCTTCTACTCCGACTTCTGGTACCGCACCGAGTTCATCGCGCCCGCGCTTGCTCCGGGAAAGATGGCTTGGCTGAACTTCGACGGCATTAACTGGAAAGCCGGGGTATTCCTGAATGGTGAGCAGATTGGGCGCGTCGAAGGCGGATTCATGCGAGGCTGCTTCGATGTAACCAGCAAGCTGCTTCCGGGTAAGAAAAATGCCCTCGCTGTGCGAATCGAGAAGAACGACACTCCCGGAAGCTGTAAACAGAAAACTTACGAAAATGGGGGACCGAATGGCGGTGCCCTCGGAGCCGACAATCCGACTTATCACGCGTCGGTCGGTTGGGACTGGATTCCCACCATTCGCGGTAGAAATACCGGCATTGTAGGAAATGTTTATCTCTCAACAAGCGGGATAGCAACACTCGAATATCCCTGCGTATCTAGTTCACTGGCCCTTCCGGATATTTCGAGCGCTGGCGTGAGTATTGAGGTTGACGTAGTAAACCATCACGCTTCCCCTGTTAGAGGTACCCTTCGCGGCCACTTCGGAGAAGTGCAATTCGCACAGCACATAGCGTTAGACGGGTCGTCGGAATCCCCAACCAGAAAGCGCATCAAGCTCGATCCTTCGACGCATCCGGCGTTGCGCCTTCAGAACCCAAAGCTGTGGTGGCCAGTTGGCTATGGCGATCCGAATCTGTATGACGTGGAACTTGCATTTGAGTTGGAGGACGGTTCGCGTTCAGACACAAAGACATTGAAAGCTGGAATTCGCCAATTGGCCTACAGCGAAGACGGCGGCGTGCTGAAGATCTGGATCAATGGCCGCCGTTTTATAGCTAGAGGAGGCAATTGGGGATTCAGCGAATCAATGCTTCGCTATCGCGCGCGCGAGTATGACGCTGCCCTGCGCTACCACCGCGAGATGAACTTCAACATGATCCGCAATTGGGTCGGCCAGGTCGGCGACAACCAATTCTATGAGGCTTGCGACCGGTACGGTATCCTCGTGTGGCAGGATTTCTGGCTCGCCAATCCCTGGGACGGTCCCAATCCCAACGACAATACTTTGTTCCTCAGCAATGTAACGGACACGGTGCTCCGCATTCGCAATTATCCGTCGGTCGGCCTCTATTGCGGCCGCAACGAAGGCTTCCCGCCTAAGGCGCTTGACGACGGCATACGCAGCATATTGGCCGATTTACATCCGGGCCTTCACTACATTCCGAACTCAGCCGAGAATGTCGTCGGCGGAGGCGGACCGTACATGGCCATGCCACTAACTTTCTATCCCACGATGGCCGCGTATCCCAAACTGCATAGCGAGATCGGTATGCCGAATATTCCATCCATCGAGACAGTACGGGCGATGATGCCAAAGAGTGCTCTTTGGCCACCGGGACTCGAATGGGGATTGCACGATTTTCCTGAAGGTGGTTTCCACCGCGGCCCAACTTTTTTCGATACCCTGGAAAATGCGTACGGCAGCAGCAATAACTTGGAAGAGTTTGTTTCACTGGCACATTTCCTCGATTACGACGGCTTTCGCGCCGAATTCGAAGCTCAAAGCAAGAACCGCATGGGCTTACTGCTCTGGATGAGTCACTCGTGCTGGCCTTCGCTGTTGTGGCAAACCTACGACTACTATCTGGAACCTACCGCCGCTTACTTCGCTTGCAAGAACGTGTGTGAGGCGCTGCATATTCAATGGAATCGTGTGACCGACTTTGTCGAAGTAGTGAACTACAGCGCCAACGATGCTCGCGGTTTGACCGCCTTGGCGGAAGTGCTGAACATTAATGGATCTCAGAAGTGGAGAAAAACCGCTTTGCTCGACAGCGCTGAAGACAGCGTCGCCAACTGGATCCAATTGGAG
>PNAR01000101.1 GCA_003169715.1 Acidobacteriaceae bacterium
TACCACTCCATGCCGAAGACTTCAGAGAGCATTCTTTCGATCAAATGATGGCGTAGCGTCAATTTGCGGGCAATCTTTCGGCCGGTTGCGGTAAGACCGACGTGCCCATCTGCTTGCACCCGCACTAATCCATCTTTCTTTAAACGGCGCACCGCCATGGTAACGGCTGGGGGAGACACTGACAGCCAGTGCGCGAGAGTGGCAGAGATGACCGGCTCTCCCTCGCTTTCGGCTTCCAAGATTGCCTTTAGATAATCTTCTTTGGAGACGGTGATCATCTGCCAGAATTATACGGTGCGAGTTAAGTATAGTTAATCGCAATCGGAAGCGGGTTGGCTTTGATGTTGGAATTGACGGCAAAATTTGACATCGGCGTTTCTGGCTCCTAACCTGTTCTCTCAAAACTATGAAGGTTCTGGTGATTGGAAGTGGAGGGCGCGAGCACGCACTTGTGTGGAAGCTGAGCCAATCTCCGCGTGTTTCGAAATTGTATTGCGCTCCAGGAAACGGAGGGATCGGGAACGAGGCCGAGTGTTTGCCTGCGGATCAAAAAAGCCTGGATTCCTTGCTTGTATTGGCGCATCAAGTTCAACCAGACTTAACGGTCGTCGGTCCAGAGTTGCCTCTTCAACTTGGCATAGTAGACGAATTTCAGCGACGTGGATGGAGAATCTTCGGCCCCACTAAAGCCGCAGCACAACTCGAATCGAGCAAGAGCTTTGCGAAGGAATTCATGCAACGGTATCGCATTCCGACGGGACACTATGCCATCTGCGATTCGCTTGACGAAGTGATGGAAGCATTATCCCGCTTCTCTACCCCAGTTGTAGTTAAGGCGGACGGGTTGGCAGCGGGCAAGGGTGTCGCCATCTGCCAAACCAAAGATGAGGCAGTACTGACAGCTACTGACATGCTTGCCGGCAAGATGGTAGGCCTAGCCGGATCCCGCGTCGTGCTGGAGGAATATCTCGAAGGCGACGAGATCTCTTTTCTCGTGTTGAGCGATGGAGAGCGTGTGGCGCCATTAGTGGCCGCACAGGATCATAAGAGAATCGGCGATGGAGATAGTGGACCCAACACAGGGGGAATGGGAGCTTATTCGACGGCCTCGTTGGTGGATGAGCAGATGCAGAACTGGCTGGTTCAGCATATTGCACGGCCAGTGGTTGAAGGTATGAAAGCCGAGGATGTGGACTACAAAGGTATTCTGTATTGTGGACTGATGGTGACGGCACGTGGTCCGATGGTGCTTGAATTCAATTGCCGCTTCGGCGATCCCGAAACTCAGCCTATTCTCATGCGTCTGGAAAGCGATTTGTTGGATGCCATCGAAGCTTCCATAGACGGGCACGTTAGCGACGGCGATTTTCGCTGGTCGAAGGATGCCTCGGTTTGCGTGGTAATGTCTTCCGGTGGATATCCTGGCGTTTTTGAGATTGGCAAGAAGATCACCGGAATCGAAGATGCCGAATCAGTGGAAGGAGTGAAAGTATTTCATTCCGGTACCAGCAGGATTGGAGACGCATATTACACAGCGGGCGGGCGCGTTTTAGGTGTGACAGCCTCTGCTGCGGAGTTGAGTTCCGCTGTTAAACGGGCCTACGAAGCAGTTTCGAAGATTAGGTTTGAAGGCGCACACTATCGCAAAGACATTGCCGCAAGAGCACTCAAGAAATCGTGACGAGTTCCCCGCAAGCTGATAATCATAGAAGGATAGAATAACCATATGAGTGAACCCTTGGTTTCAATTGTGATGGGAAGTGATTCCGATCTCGAGATTATGCGGGAGTCGGCCAAAGCGCTCGAAGGTTTCGGCATCGCTTATGAAATGGATGTGACCTCGGCTCACCGGTCTCCGGACCGCACGGCGGAATATGCGCGGGGAGCCGCAAAACGCGGAGTGCGGGTGATCATCGCCGGAGCTGGCGGCGCCGCCCATCTCGCCGGAGTGATTGCGGCGCACACAACACTTCCGGTGATTGGTGTGCCCATCCCGTCCACTTCACTCAATGGTTTGGATTCACTCTTGGCGATTGTGCAAATGCCCGCTGGTATCCCGGTCGCGACAGTTGCAATAGGAAAACCAGGTGCAACGAACGCAGGGATTCTCGCGGCGCAGATTCTAGGATTGTCGGATCGCGATGTAGCACGAAAATTAAACGATCACAAAAACAAACTTGCGAGTGGGGTTGAGGAAAAATCGAAAAAGATGAAGAGCAGCTTAAATACATAATTGCCATCGTCCACATGGCGGGTAGGTGTCCTCACATACCAGTCGAGCATAGCCCCCCGGTGAGCTATTCGCTTACCCACCCAGACGAGGACGTCTGGGCCTACGCGATCGGTATCTTGGTTAGCCAAGATCGAGCGTTTTTAAATACAACCGGAACGGTTCTCCCAAATCCTTTCGCTTTAGCGCGAGCTCAACTGTCGCCTTCAAGAATCCTAGTTTGTCTCCAGCATCGTGCCGCTTTCCTTCAAATACGTAGGCGTAGACCCTTTCTTTCTTGAGTAGCAACTTGATGCCATCCGTGAGCTGCACTTCGCCTCCGCTCCCTTTTTGAGTTTGGGATAGAGTCTCAAAGACTGCCGGAGTAAGGACGTACCGACCAATGATCGCGAGGTCGGAGGGCGCATCTTTTAGTGCAGGTTTTTCCACCATATTCTGAATCTCGAACAATTTGCCCTTAAATCGGCCATCGGTCGGTTTCACGTCGAGCACTCCGTAGGCGGAAATCGCTTCGCCTTCGACAATCTGCGTCGCGATAACGGAACTTTGAGTCTCGTCGAACACTTCGATCATTTGTTTCAGGCAAGGAATCTGAGCGTCAACCACGTCATCAGGCAGCAGCACCGCGAACGGTTCGTCGCCAACCAATTCCCGCGCCGTGAGCACGGCATCCCCTAGACCCAGGGTTTCCTTCTGACGCACATAGGCGACGTGTACCATATCCGAAATTCCATGGACCAAACGAAGCAGATCAATTTTACCCCGCGCTTCGAGCATTTTCTCCAGCTCGTAGCTAACGTCAAAATGATCTTCGATGGACTGTTTGCCGCGACTGGTGACGATGATCACTTGATCGCACCCCGCGGCCAGAGCCTCTTCGACACCATATTGAATGATTGGCTTATCTACCAGAGCAAGCATTTCTTTCGGCTGCGCCTTGGTAGCTGGTAGAAAACGCGTGCCCATGCCTGCTGCGGGAATGACTGCCTTGCGGACTTTCATCTTCATAACGTACAGCTTTCAGTCTGATTTTCTACGATAGCACTGCCGGCAATACGGCGGTTCCGGCTAAATCTTGAAGTAGGCTTTGCAATTGTTCCAGAATTTCGGCTGGTTGATGAGCCTTCAGAAGAAATTTCAACGTTCCGTCTGGTGTGAACTGCACGCCACGATGGGTTGAAACGAAGCGCGCGAGCTTTTCCGGGTCAATCCCAGCATTTTCCCGAAATCTAATTGTCGTGAAGTCCCGCTTGCGCTCGATGAGGGTTGCTCCAACCTCGATTGCCAGGAGCTTTAGGGAAGCGTAATCCAACAAATTGCGCACAGCTGGGGGCGGTTCCCCATAGCGGTCTTTCAGTTCGGCTTCCACGTCATTCAATTGCGATTCGGTTTCCACCGCAGCAACTCGCTTGTACATTCGCAACCGCTGGTTTTCTTCGCCAATATATTCAGCCGGAATTCGAATGTTCATGCCCAGATTAATCTGAGTTGCAGCCTCGTCGGCGGACGTCTCGCCCTTCATCTCACGAACCGCACGGTCGAGCATCTGCGTGTAAAGCTCAAATCCTATCGCTTCGATGTGTCCGCTCTGTTCCCCGCCCAGCAGATTACCGGCGCCTCGCAACTCAAGGTCAAGGGCGGCGATCTTAAAGCCTGCGCCGAGATCGGAAAATTCCTTCAGTGCCGCCAGCCTTCGGCGCGCGATTGGGGTAAGCTCGAT
>PNAR01000095.1 GCA_003169715.1 Acidobacteriaceae bacterium
CCCGCGCTTCAACCCCACGCCGAACTTTACATTGGATTGGTGGAAGTGGGCGTCGGTCTGCTTCCCGGCGCCGGAGGCTGCAAAGAGATGCTGCTTCGCGCGGTGGACAGCGCGACTTCCATTCGCAGCGGCGGGCGCGGGGAATCCGTCGAATTGATGGAGGCGCTGAAAAAGGCGTTTGAAACGGTTGCGACGGCTAAAGTGGCAACTTCAGCGCACGAAGCCAGAGGTCTCGGGTTTTTGCGCGAATCCGACCGCATTACTATGAATCGGGACCGTGTACTTACAGACGCGAAAGCTAGGGCGTTGGAAATGGTTCGCTCAGGATACGAGCCTCCTCAGCCGCGCACCGAGATCGCAGTCCCGGGGGAAAATATTTTGGCCGCGCTGAAACTGGGCGTCCACCTGATGCGTCAAGGCGATTACATCAGCGACCACGAAGTAAAAATCTCAACCAAAGTCGCCGAAGTTTTGTGCGGAGGCGCCTTCTCCCCGGGAACGCCAGTAAGCGAACAATATATTTTGGATTTGGAACGCGAAGCGTTCAAATCGCTGTGCGGCGAAAAGAAAACTCAGGAAAGAATTCAATTCACCCTCAAGACCGGAAAGACGCTTAGAAACTAGCTCGGCTGCAAGAAACGAAGAGAAGGGATGCTGCTTGCGTCGGCTTGAAGGGGCGCGCCTTCAGGCGCGCGTAAAAGGGGGAAACATGGGATTTGATATCAACCTTCAGAGAGAGAACGGGGAAATTCTAGCGACGGTGGGAGACCCAAAAAATATTCTGCATAAATTGCTGGAGCATTGCCTAGCGGATGAGCCTCGCCTACGTGAGATTGACTGGAACGGCGACACGACATTTAACCGTCTACAGATGCCTCGCTTTCTGGCCGAATGGGAAATAGTGGCTCGGCAAGCTAAAAACACAGACGAAACCAAACTGGTTGCTGAAATAAAGCAACTCGCCGAGAAGTGCGCAGATGGTATACACCTTTATCTAAAGTTCATCGGTGACTAGGAAAGCGGCGTTGAATTTCGCAAGGGCACTTCGGGGATAAGTAACGACTGATGTCTACAACGCCGCAGGATAGGGCGAGTGACATCTCGCTCATCAATTCGACTTACAATTTTCCATTGCGGTATCGCGGACTGTACCCAGAACTGCCCTCTGTGATTCACTCAACCGAATTGTCCAAGCCCTCACAAAGGGTAAGAACCAGGTGATCGGAAAAATAGCGGTGTAGCGCGATTGTCGCCCCTGTCGAGGACACATCCCGCCGCGCGATTCAGGACGCTGATCTCAACTCGGCGGGGCTGAAGCCCCGCCCTTTCAAAGCAGTTACGGTCCGGCTGAAATCGCCTGTCGCTTCGCGATCCAACTTTGTAGCGCCAAATGCGTCGGCCAATAAACCACCACCGGAACCACAATTAAATACAACGCCAGATAAACCATTCCCGGCACGACATGCTGCTCCCGAAAAAACAATCCCCGCGCCCAATTCACGTCGTATTGCGGACGCCAAAAATAACAAATCGGCACAATGATCCAGGTTGTGAGCGTCTGATATTTCCATCCTCTTCTATCGTAGCCGAGCCGCCAAATCGCCCACAAAAGCAACGGCGGCGTGAGCACATGAAAAAGGCCGAGCATCCGGACCAATAACGGCACGCCAGGATCGAACATGTATTCGGTCCCGCCGATAAAATGCTTGCCTGTAACCAACGTTCCGATCAGGTCAATTGTGTAGAGCGTCTGGAAGAGTAGCAGCCCGGTTGCCTGCCACGAAAATAGCAGGGAGCTTTCCATCCACAATGCGACGGCGATGAAGAAGTTTCCCAGATCGCAGAAGTAGAGGAAGTTCTGGAGTCCATATTGATGCCAGTAGACCGGCACCCATACGAGCAGGAAAACTGTCCACGCGATCTTCAGCCATAGCGGCACCCGCATGCGGCCCATTGTAGGCACTCCTAAGGCAGACTGGCGTGAATGCCAAGAGCTTCGGCGGCCTTTCGTAGGCGTTTGTCTCTCGTCCACAGAAACGTAGATGGACTGATAAAGACTGAGGCTATTAAGTGCGCGTCGGTCAGGCCGATGCCGAGGCTGTACAAATGACGAGCCTCGATCATTAGCCGCACTTCGCTGAGTTGTGCCACGCGCACCTGCGGCAAAAGATCCAGCAGCGCGAGAGTCTTGGCGCGCTCCCGTAGCGACCCAAGGGCAAGTTCTGCAATGATGAGCGGATGGATCACAATATGCCCCTGGTTAAGATGCTTACGCATTTCCTGGTTTCCCGCACGGAGATGGTCAATCCAAATAGACGTATCGGCGAGTATCATTTTGTACGGCGGCGTGGAACATTTCTCAATCCTCGCATGGTGCCTCCCAGGGACGCCAATCTGCGAGCGCTTTCGCGCTCGATAAGGGCTTTGAGAGCTTCACGAAGCAGCGCCGCTTTCTCTGCCACTCCCGTGAATTCCTGGGCCTTGCGTACGAGTTCATCATCAAGCGCAACGGTTGTTCTCATCTAAATCTCCAAGGCACCAATTATAGCATCAAACGATGTTGGAGTTGGTGCCATGTCTACCCATAGCCGATCTTCATGATTCGAGCGAATGCCGATCCGTCAGGGTCGCGTCCGCGCGCAGGGCATTACTCTGACTCTTCAGACGAACGAAATGAACTCGAGAGAGCGAATTTCCGCTCGTCGAAGGCTAGACGCACAGTAGTTCCACGCCGAGGTCAAATCCCCCAAATTGGACTAGCCGCCCACTCTACAAGCCAATAGAAAATGTATTTCCCTGAATTACCACCGTAACTTGAAGGGCCCCCACTTCAGTACCTACGATGACAAAATGAGCTACCAATCCCTCCTGTTTTGCCCAGATGAAAAGACCGCCCGCGTCGTCACCCAAGTCTTGACGGAGCTTGAGTTTACCGTCGAACTTTGCAACGAGCCTTTCGCCACGGTGAAAAGGCTTATGGCGAAACAATACGATGCCATTGTCGTGGATTGCGACAACGAGCAAAATGCCACTCTTTTGTTTAAAAGCGCGCGCAACTCAACATCCAACCAGGCTTGCCTGGCGGTAGCGGTTGTCGAAGGGCAGGCGGGTGTCGCCAAGGCCTTCAGGATTGGCGCGAACCTGGTGTTGACAAAACCTGTCAACGTAGAGCAGTCGAAGGGTACGTTGCGAGTAGCTCGCGGACTGCTGAGAAAGGCCGAAACTGGAAGAGCGGCAAGTTCGGCGGGAACATCAACCGTCGCTCCACCGGCGCCAGTTACGAATCCAACTTCGTCATCAAGAGTAGGATCCCCTCATGTCCCAGCTCAGCGATCAATACCAATGTCGAGCGCTTCATTCGCCGCCAGCACCTCTGGTATCTCCGCAACGCCAGTAGCGGCGGCATCCAGCGCCACGTTTGAAGTTCAGGAGGATCCGACGCCGAAGGTTGAAGCTACTGAGGCGGCCTTCCTCGAATCAATTCCGAAATCAGTTGCGTCCAAAACACAAGCCGGTCCTTCGCAGACATCTCAGAGTTACAAGGAATCCCCATGGCTGCAACTATCAAGACCAGCGCGTGAGAGCAAAGAAACGGCCTCGCAGAATAATCCAGAAGCTGCATTGCAGACGCATCCCGACCTGACATCAACCGCCGCTTCGGTGACTCCTCAAGCCCGCGTTAGGCACCCATTCAATACGGGCGGACTGTCGTCTGGCCAGGGTACGGCTGCGGCACCCGCTAAAGAGACGACGGCACACTCGACAGGTCACAACTCAATTCAAACAACTGAAAAAATTGCCGCGGCCTCATATGCCGCTCCGCGAGCAGTGGAGCATAGTAGGGAATCCAGCGTCGAATCACGCGAAGCTGTTTCCTTAGGGGATGCGCCAACCTTTTCGCTCGGAGCAAACGAAACGAAGCGGACCAAAGTACCGCTTATTGCGGCGCTCGTCGTGATCGCAATCGCAGGAGCAGGATACTTCGGCTGGAACAAAATGCAGACGAACGCGAAGCCGGTACTTGTGCAGAATCCACAGATCGTCACTGAGCCTTCTATACCGGCGCCTGCTGTGCCTGCGCAGCCCGATCTTGATGCAACGCAGACCCAATCAGTTCCAGCACTCGCGCAACAGGTACCTCAATTGAATCCAAGTCAGGCGGCGGAATCGTCAGCTACATTATCTCCAAAAGAGAAATCCGCGCCCGATGAAATTGTTGTCGTCGAGCACTCAGCGGCCGGTCCGGACGTCGAGACCAAGCCGTTATCAACAAGAAAGACTCACGAGACCCTGGCGGTAAAAAGTCCTCCCGCGGATGTTGAGCAGACAATTGCTCCTCCCGCGCTCCAAGCAGGGTCTACCGCAAGCGATCAAACAATCGCCGGATTGATAACCAGCGCTACTGTGCCGCTGCCGAAGCGTGCTCCGGAAGTCTTGAAAATGTCGCAAGGCATCACTCNNCTCAGGGCCTGTTGGTGAAAAGAGTGAATCCGATCTACCCAAACACAGCATTGCAAATGCATAAACAGGGAACCGTGGAAATTCTGGCGAATATTACCAAGAGCGGCTCTATTTCCAGCGCCAAAGTCATCAAGGGCGATCTAATGCTGGGGCAAGCGGCACTTGCGGCTGTCAAACAGTGGAAGTACAAACCCTACACACTAGACGGGCAAGCGGTAGAAATTCAAACTCAGATCTCGGTCAACTTCAAGCTTCCATAGCGGATTTCAATGTGCTGTCATTTCTCGATGGGCGATTGAACGACCGATTGTCGCCGTTTTGGCGTCGGGGTCAACCACGAAAATGTAGCCCTCAGATATCCACACGTCCCCCGCACGCCAGTTGGTAATGTGACGCACAGGTTGCTCCAGAGAATGGGGTCTGACAGTAAGCATCCGTTCTACGAAGGATTCGGTTTTGGGAAATGTAACTATGCGATCAATCAGCGATAGAGTACTTTTATCCACGTAGTGTTTCAAGTTCGATGAGAGGTAGCTCACTACTGACCGGGTTCCCGACGAATCGCTCCACGGGGCACTAATAATAAAATTCCACCGGTCTGGCAACTCACGCGATGATGCAAGCATGGCAAGATACAATCCCCCTTGCTCACGAGTAATTTGACGCAGCAATTCCTTAATTCTGTCGCGAGCTCTGGAACTCACCACCGCTTTGATAGCCATGTCAAAACTCCACTCTTTTTGTCCTTAATGCTAGATAGAATGTCCTTTGCGTTTGATGCATTGTAAGTACCTGCGGGCGAGTACCTCTGCTCTGGTTTCCATTTCGTTGCAATAGACCAGTTGTCGAAGAGTTGCTTATTCTTCGTTATTGTTATCTCATCCTGCAAACCAGCCAGCAATTTCAAGACGTCGAAATCATGTGTCTTGAAAATCCTCCCAACCTCTCCCTTCTCAGGGTAATCGTCCAACTTCAGAATTCTACAGATGCGAGCCTTTAGAGCAAACTCTATTACGTAGCCACATAGATATACGCATCCATCGTAAAGCTTCTTTCGATATAGGTGTTCTGCCTCCTCCAGTCGAACTTTGGCGAGTTTTTTCAGGTCGCTTTTTGTAGGCACTATGCTATGTACCTTTCTACCTGCAGCCGTTTGACCCGTAGCAAGGATAGAATAATAGTCAGGCGCTCTATGGATTTCAAGCTCGTCAGTGACTACAAGCCCCAGGGGGACCAAGCGACCGCAATCGCTTCACTAACCCGGGGTCTATTCGACCGCGAGCAGCATCAGGTCTTGCTGGGCGTAACCGGCTCTGGCAAAACCTACACCATGGCGAAGGTGATTGAGGAGATAAACCGTCCTGCAATCGTCATGGCTCACAACAAGACTCTGGCGGCTCAGCTCTACCACGAATTCAAGAGCTTTTTCCCCCACAACGCCGTCGAATACTTCGTTTCTTACTATGACTTTTATCAGCCGGAGGCCTATGTTCCGGCTGCGGATCTTTACATCGAAAAAGAAGCTACGGTGAATGACGAGTTGGACAAGCTGCGGCTTTCGGCGACGCGGTCGCTGTTTGAGCGCCGCGATGTCTTGATTGTTTCGTCGGTGAGTTGCATTTATGGGTTGGGATCGCCTGAGGCTTATTACGGGATGCTTTTGTTTCTGGAGAAGGGCCAGAAGATCAAGCGGGAAGACATCACCCGCAAGTTGGTCGAAATTCTTTACGAGCGCACGGATGGGGATTTCCGGCGCGGAACGTTTCGCGTCCGTGGGGATGTGATCGAAATCTTTCCGACTTATGACGACATGGCTTATCGCGTCGAGTTGTGGGGAGACGAAATTGAGTCGCTCGGGCAAATTGATCCTCTATTCGGGACCGTGAAGCAAAAGTACATGCGGCTGCCGATTTATCCCAAGACGCATTATGTGATGAAGCCCGAGACCAAGGCCACGGCGGCGCAATCCATCCGCGAAGAACTGCTTTGGTGGGAGGCCGAACTCGAAAAGCAAGGGCATGTTGTCGAGGCGCAGCGCGTGCATCAGCGCACCATGTACGACCTCGAGATGATCAAGTCCATGGGATATTGCCACGGCATCGAAAATTATTCGCGGCACTTTACCGGACGCATGCCGGGCGAGCCTCCGCCAACTTTGCTCGATTATTTTCCTCGTGATTATCTGATGTTCATTGACGAATCCCATCAAACAGTTCCGCAGCTTCATGGCATGTATCACGGAGACCGTTCGCGCAAAGAGACGCTGGTCGAATATGGATTTCGTCTCCCTTCGGCGCTCGACAATCGTCCCCTGACGTTTGAAGAATTCGAAAGCCGCATGGGGCAGATGATTTATGTTTCCGCCACTCCTGGCCCGTACGAGTTGACGAAGTCTGCCGGCGTGGTGGTCGAGCAGATCATCCGTCCCACTGGGTTGGTTGACCCTCCGGTTGAGATTCGTCCGGTGAAAGGACAGATTGACGACTTGCTGCATGAGATTCGTGGTCGCGTCACACGCGGTGAACGGGTTCTGGTTACGACTCTCACCAAGCGCATGGCCGCAGATCTCGCCGAATACTACAGCGAAGTGGGAGTGAAGTGCCGGTACCTTCATTCGGAAATCGAAACCCTTGAACGGGTAAAAATCCTGCGCGATCTTCGCAAAGGTGAATTCGACGTGTTGATCGGAATCAATCTTCTGCGCGAAGGCCTCGATCTGCCCGAAGTTTCCCTGGTGGCGATTCTCGATGCCGACAAAGAAGGGTTCCTGCGCTCCGCCGGGTCTTTAATTCAAACGATCGGCCGGTGCGCCCGCAATCTCAACGGACGCGCCCTGCTCTACGCCGACCGCATGACCGATTCCATGAAAAAGGCGCTGAATGAAACCGACCGCCGCCGCGCGATTCAAGAGGCTTATAACGTGGAGAACGGAATTACGCCGGAATCCATCGTGCGTCCGCTGGACATGTCACTGGTGAAAATTCTCGAAGCCGATTACGTTGATCTCACTGACGGCGAGTTCGAAGGAATCCCGGAATTCCAGTCGCAGGAAGAATTAAATGTCTACATCGGCAAACTCGAAAGCGACATGCGCGAAGCCGCCAAACGCTTCGAATTCGAAAAAGCCGCCAAGCTGAGAGACACGATCAAGGAGTTGAGGACGAAAGAATTTTTGTTCGCGTAGCTCTGCCGATGAGCTACTTTCGAGTAAGAATGCAGCTGTGAATGACGAAGTTTCCGAGGTTCTTAAAAAGGTTTTGGCTCGTAGCAATGCTGGCCGTTCGCGTTCAATTCAGGCGCGCGCCTCAAAAGTTAGAATCGGCGTTACGGACTGTCCGGGGAAAGTCACGCGCACCCGATTCGCTCATGCTCGCGATTCCTTGAGCACACCTCTTCTCCGCCGACGCCAGCCTGCGAACATTATCGGAAGGAAGAGTGCGCCGATCAGCAAGCTCAACGACGAGGATTCCGGCACCGAAACCATAGCGGGCGCGGACACCGTCTGATCGGGAAACACCTGGCTGCTGGGATCAACATTCGGGTCGTCAGTGAACACGCTATAGGTTACGACGATATTTCCGTGAGCGTTGGAGCCAGGTTGGGCAGTCGGATTTATAAGGAAATCCCCTAAGCCTGACATCGAATTGGGGTCGAAAGCCGCCGAGATTGTTGACCCGGGATCGGCGATATAGAAATTGAACGGGGGGCTACTCAGAAAGTCAGTGTAATTCGTGCCGTCGCCGACGCCGGGGTCCGATCCCGCAGTAGGGTCAAACTCCGATTGAGTTAATTCAATCCAGTTCGCTGTCGTGTTGGTAATGGTGAAGCCCCACCCGACCACGTCTCCGGGATTCCCCTTGACATTCCCGCTGGTAGGATCGAGCGTAAACGTAATAGGGTCGGCGGCGGCGAAGGCTGAAAAAGCTATTGCAATCAGGATAGTTAAAATGACTCGTTTCATTGTGTTCTCCTCGTCACTAATAATGAGTTGCGAATGACCTTTACCTAAATTGATTCCCCAGCGTAAGCGTCCCGGTATCGTAAACGGCCGAACTCCACGGCACTTTCAGAGTAAAACGTGCTAAGTTGGCGCAACCCGTGAAGTCAACCGTGAAAGCCGCGCTGGCACTGTCGCTCGATCCAATATCACCCAACACAACCGGATAACTCAACGGAGGCGTGATCACCGGCGTACAGGCCGCGCCGGAAACCTGGGTGAGAGTGAGTCCATTGATCTGCGTGGCATAGGCTGTCCCTGACCCGTTATTGCTCGCGGCAATCGTCCAGACTCTTGCGTTCTGCGGCCCGGATTTGCCAGTGACCCTGAACGCCAGACCGAATCCCGGCAATTGGGTGGGGTCAACAATCCCCCAGTAGGCGGGCTTGGCCTGAAGCCGCGTATCAAATGGAAGCGGCATGTCGAGCCGGTTGATGGGGAAACTATCCAGCCATGTGTTGTCATCGGCAAGTCCCCAGAAGGTGACGGCATCGAGCTTTCCTTTCAACTGGCGAAACGCGTTAAAGAATTGCGCGTATAGCCAGCCCTGCTCGGCGATGATGGATGGAGGCACGGTCCCGCCATTGGCTCCGTAATTGGAAGTGTTGTCGCCCCCGCGGTATACGCTGACATCCATTTCGGTGACTTGCTGATGGAGACCCGGGAACATGCTGGAAATCTGGTTAATGGCATTAACCACGTCCGAAATATGTGGGAAGTTGATACTGTTGTGCATCTCGTGCCCGACGCCATCGAGCGGAATACCGCGGGTTTGAAGATCTTGAACAACCGTCTCCAGACATTGCAAACGGCTCGGAATCGAGGTGTTGAAGTCATTGATAAAGAGCTGCGTCCCAGCGGGCGCGAATTGTCGGGCTGCCTGAAGTGCGATGTCAATGTAGCTCTTGCCCAGCACCCGATAGAACGGACCATGATTGAGACAGTCCGATTGGCTCGAATCGAGCGGTTCGTTCACCACATCCCACACGTAGATGGCGCTGCCAAAGTGCGTCACCTCGTTCATAATGTGGTTTTGGATGCGTTGAGTCAGGAGCGCAACGTCGGCTGGATTCGAAGCCGAAAGCGGAGTAGTACTGTTTGGCTCTTGGAATACCCAAGCCGGCGTCTGCGAACCGTTCGCCCATACAAGATTGTGGCCACGCATCAACATATTGTGGGTTTGCGCGAACTTGACCTGCGCATCCGCAGTGGTAAACGTGAAGTTGCCTTCAGTCGGCTCGGTTGAACTCCACTTCATGTCGTTTCCTGAGACGACGCTATTGAAGTGCTTGGTGAGCAACTGCGCGTGCGGTCCGGCCAGGTCGCTAGAATCTATTTCCGCTCCGACGGGGAAGTAAAAAGCCAGCGACTGGAAGATTGATGGAATGTCCGTCTGTATCTGGACGGGTGGATTAAACGTCAGCGTAAAATCATCAATGTAAAAACTCTGCGTTCCGCTATTCGACTCCACATATAGAAACGCCGTTCCGGGATCGTAAGCAACCGCCATTGAATACGTCGGAATCGAGAGATTGACCCATGTGTTTAAAGGTATCGGGGTATTGCCAATGACGGTATGGAAACTTGTAGTGCCCGCCAGTGTTGTTTGCAGACTGACTCGGAGCGTATCGGCTATGGTTGCCGATGGATCGAGTTTCACCCAAACACTGATCGCGTAGCTGGATCCGTTGTACATCTTGTTGCTCACGCTGATCTGTGGCCCGTCGTAAGCGTGGCCACGGTTTGTAACCAAAAGGCTGTGGGTACCGCCATGCGCGTCAGCGGTGCTGTTGGCGAGCGTGGCCCCGGCGCGCGAACTCCAGCTATCCAAGCCACCATCCTCAAAGTTGGTGCTGATTCCGGAATTATCCTGCGGCCCGCCCGGAGGCCCGGCAATCTCGTTGAGCACAACATCGTCAATGTAAAAAGATTGTTGAGATGTGGCTCCAACCAATTGTGCGAATAGCAGTAAGTCCGTCGCTGTCGTACTCGCGGTGTAGGCGCCGCCAATCTGGGCCCATCCGGAGTCGGTCGTGGCCACCTGGAACGGCCCAACCGTGTCGAAGCAGGTCCCCCCGGAGCAGCCGGGATCAGCCCGTTTCACGGTGAAGTTCGCATTCGCCGCACTTTCACCGGTGGTAAGCCTGATGAAGCCGGTGATCTGATAGGTTGCGCCCGGCACGAGGATGCTCGTGATATCAATGCTCGGTCCGCCGGTCCCGGTGCTACTCGTCGAAGTTAATAAACTGTGGGTGCCGCCGTGAGCGGTCCCAATCGCATTCGTCGGGGCGTTTCCGCCATTAAAAAACGAGCCCCAGCCTTGGACGGTTCCGTCTTCGAAGTCGTATTGCGCGGCGACCTGCGCCGTCAACGGGCCGGCGGACAATATCGCCAGAGAAAGAATCAGGACAGCGCCAGCAGCAAATCGGCGATAGGCTAAACCGGAAAGTGATTTTCCTGCGGGGGAAAGAAACATCGTGGTCGCTCCAGTTATCGGACTCTATGTGGCGTAGATCGTGTCTTGATTTGAGCACGATTTAGTTCGCGGCCAGAACTATATACCTGTTTCGCCTCGGTTGTCAAAAGCACAATCAAAACTTCTCACTTTGCGTTGACGCCGCGAATATCAGATTTGACCAGAATGAAAAAGGGGTATACTTTCCGACGATCAGCTTTCTGAGGGGGAGGCTGTTTGCATTCGGAGATACGGTGTGTTGATGTTCCCTCCAAGGTTGTCCAGCGACCGATCTTGTCTGCCTCTTACTGCGTCTTTTCATCCACCTAGTCCGTCGAGCGATTTTTTGCGAGCCTGTACTTTCCGGAAGGTTCCAAAACATGAATAGCCTGCTTCGCATGACATGCATTGTCACTATAGGATTGCCATTGGCCATTGCGGCGCAATCAGCGTCCGTTCCTAAGAAATCGAATGACAAATCCGCTAAACCAGAAAAGGTCGTGCCTGCCGGGCACCTCGTGCCTATTGAGACCGTTACTTCTGCATCGGAAACCGCAACATCATTCGGGACGCCGCTTACTTGTGACGACGACGGCAATGTGTATCTTCAGAGTGATGATTTCGGTGCATCGGGAATTCGCAAGATCAATCCGAAAGGTGAGCGAGTAGCTCTCTTCCAGCCCACCGGAGATGCCGATCTGAAAGTGGCTGGCATTGGCTATTTTGCGCTCGATCCAGACGACGACCTCTATGAGATCGCCTTTTCTAAAACGGAAGTCGCACGCTATGTAATGGTGTACAAGTCCGACGGCCAGTACAAATCAACAATTAAGCTGCAACCTGGTTTTGCGATTACGCCGTCTCAACTCGCGGTTTTTCCTTCCGGCGGCCTTCTCGTTTCTGGTTTGAAATACGACAAGGATAAGACGAAAGCGATGCTGCCGTTTACCGGGATATTTTCCTCGAGTGGCGTCCTGCTGAAGGAATTAAGCTTGGAAGATGACGACGCTCTACATGATATGGCGACTGCGGGTGATTCGCGGGTTGCATCTTCGACTAATCCACAGGCGAACCACGCCATAGAATTCGGACGGATGGAAATGGCGGACGACGGGAACGCATATCTCATGCGTTGGACTGCGCCCACAATCTTCTATGTAATTTCGCCGGGTGGATCGGTCGAGCGGCGGTTTGTGGTGGACCCGGGGGACGCTGCCTTTCACCCCTTCGATGTGCACATTGCGGGCGGCCGTATCGCGGTTCTGTACTTCCAACCACAGACTAAGGAGAAACGGATGGTGATCGTGGACCTTGAAGGTCACGAAATCGCAAAGTATGACGAGCTTTATGAGAATGGAAAACGGAAGTATACGGAAATTGGACTGGCTTTTGCGTGCTACACCGAGAACCCGCAACAGTTCACATTTCTAGGCACCGGCGATGGGGATAAGTTGCAAATCACGACCGCGGAAGCGCGATGAGCTGTGCCGATGATCAATGCCGAGGACTTACGGCGCGGCTGGAAGCCGCGCCCCTTCAAAGATTACTGCGAAATCAGCCTGGTCCCCAAGAATCCGGACTCAGCAATTCTTGAAGATGAAGTCGGCTATTTCCCCACAGCAACTTGCGGCTGAGCACTCGCTGCGGCTGGCAATTCGTCGCCGCGCATGTATTTCCCCTTGGATGCGCGCATCTCCGGCATCGCCGCATACGGCTTGCTGTAGTCGTTATTCGCGTTCCAGAGAAGAAATCCGATTCCGCCTTCATTCCTTGCCGTCAATACCTGAGTTTCGATGTATTTCGGCGAATATGTTTTTGTTCGCCATGCGAAGGCTTGCAGCCAGGGACGAATCACGATTCCGCTTCCCTGAGTAATCTTTTCGAACCGGGCCATAGACTCGCCAATAAAATGTTCGGGCGCGTCTCCCGGATGGGCGATGCCGTCCATGCCGAAGAAGTGCGATGGATAAATCATTGGCGAAAGCACATCGCAGTATTTCGCCATGCGAACGATGTCCTGGCCGGTGTGAGCTAGATCCACGGGCCGCTGCCAGGCCATGATTCCAAATACATCCAGCGAAAGCAGCACGCCCGTGGGATGAAGCTGCCCATACGCATGTTTCAAAAAGTCTGCTATCACATCTGAACGCTGCCACGCTGGATGCTGGGTCTGGAAATAAAAGCTGGCGTCTTTCTGATCGCCCTCGGCGGGAAATCGCACATAATCGAACTGAATTTCGTCGGCCCCGGCTTCCGCCGCCTTCATGGCTAGCGCTATATCGTAATCCTGAACCTTGGGCTGAGACGGGTCAGTCCAAACCAGCTTGCCGTTCTCGCGCCAGGGCTGTCCAGTCCGTTTGGATTTGACAGCCAGCTCAGGATGGGCTACGACAAGCCGCTCATCGCGAAAGATCGCGACGCGGGCAATCGCATGCATGCCTTGCGAATGTAAAAATTGGGTAAATTTGGGCAGGTCGCGAATGGTGATGTGGTGTGCGCCAGCCATGGGATTGTCGAAGGGAATATTGATGGAGCCGTCGCTGTCTTTAACGTCGAAGACCACGGCGTTTCCACCCAATTCCCGCCAGCGCCGGATAATGCGCAACCCGTGATCGCTGCCAGCCATCAATCCGGTTAAATATACCGCGCGGGTTTCAAAGTCCCGCGAAACGGGAATGGATTTTTCGGTGATAGGGCCGGCGAGCATTCCTGGAACAACCACAGATTGTCCCACTTTCAGTGAGTTTCCCCGAAGGTCGCCATTTGCTTTTCGAATCGCTTCCATCAGCTCCGTGGATGTGAGGTAGGAAGTTTGGGAAATAAAGTGATGAGCAACGGTGCTGATCGTATCGCCCCGGTGCGCAACGTACATGGTTGTCCCCAGAGGCGGCGTAGCTGCTGGAATCTCCGCCGGCTTGAGAGTGGCTGGCACGGAGGTATCGGCGACACCGACGAGGGAAGGCGCAACCTGAGCGGCGGCTCTGGGCAGTGGGGCGCCTGCATGAAAGAGTACGAAGCTGAGGCAGAGAGACATCACAAACAAGGCGGAAAGTAAGGCAATGCGGCGCAAAGTTTTCTCCAATAGGAACTTGTTTTTCCCTTAAATGCTATCCGGGAGGCTAATCTGCCGCCAGTTACGTCCGGCCACGGTCAACGGGCTATCCCCGAG
>PNAR01000441.1 GCA_003169715.1 Acidobacteriaceae bacterium
TGCAACATGATGTGCGATCCGTGTTTCATGGACGCGAACCAGGTTGGCTTCGTGCACGAATTGGGCTGGGAAGACATCAAGACCATGCTCGACAACGCGATCACGATCAAGCCGCGGCGTCAGATGTCGGTGCAATTTTCGGGAGGCGAGCCGACGCTGTCTCCTTATTTCCTGGATGCCGTGCGCTACGCCCGCAAAGTGGGATACAACAGCGTGCAAGCCGCAACCAATGGAATCGAATTCGCCAAGAGTTTGGAATTCGCCCAGCAGGCCGCTGACGCCGGGATGCGCTATGCGTATCTGCAATTCGACGGCATCGGCAACGCCGCCAACGCGCACAGAAAAGTCGGCAACCTGTTCGACGTAAAGTTGAAGGCGATCGACAACCTGCACAAAGCGGGAGTGGAAATCGTACCGGTAGTAACGATCGTAAACGGCATCAACAACGAACAAGTAGGACGCATCATAAAATTCGCGTTAGACAATCCAAAGAAAATCGGATTCCTGTCGTTCCAGCCCGTAAGCTTCACCGGCCGCGACGAAGCCATCACCGACGACCGCCGCGTAGCGCAGCGTTACACGCTGTCTCATCTGGCTCACGACGTAAAATCCCAAACCGGATTAGGCGAGCCCGCCCGCGATTGGTTCCCAATCAGCTTTATGAGCACCTTCAGCGATTGGGCCGACCTGATGCACGTAGAAGATCAAAACAACGACTGGGGCCAATTGTCATGCGGCTGCCATCCGAATTGTGGGACGGGGATGGCTTTGATGATTGATAAGGAGACTAAGGAAGCGGTGCCGGTTACTGCTTTCTTGAAGGGCGATCAACTTGCCAAGGATATTGCAAAGGTCAACGATGCGGCTCGGGGAAAATTCTTGACGATTGTGGGGATGGCGCTTTGTTTGATGAAGAATTACGATCCGTTTCAGTCGCCGAGGCATTTTAAGTTGATGGATTTGCTGAAGAAGTTTGATAAGAACTTTAATGCGACCGGGAAGAATTATGGGAAGGTTGGTCCTGATCGGACGATGGACGATGTTATGAAGCGGCGTCAGGATCGCTGGAACTTCCTGTTCATCGCTGGGATGTGGTTCCAGGATCTGTTTAATTACGATTTCCGGCGGACTGAGCAGTGCATTATTCCTTACGCTACGCAGGAAGGCGAGATTTCGTTTTGCGCTTACAACACCGGCGTGGGCTGGCGGAACATTATCGAGAAGATGCATATGACCGCTACGCTCACCAAGTGGTATGAAGAGCATGGACGGCATGAGATCTTTGCCGGCGGGAAGAATGTGAAGATGGAATCGGTCGAGCACGGGCTGTTGCTTAAGGACGAAATCGTCACGCATGAAGAGCAGCACGATCTGGACAAGCTGGGTATCGCGAAGAATGCCCGCGAGGAAAAGACACGCGCTCGGGATTTGAAACAGAAAAACGATCCTGCATATAACGCACGGATGGCTTCGCTTTACCGGGAAGTTGTGCTCAAGGAGAAGCCGGTCGTCGCGGAGAACGGATTTATTCCGTTGGGGGCGCTCACTGGTCCTTCCAATGGTCATGCCAAGCCTGAGGTTGAAGTCGGCGAGGCGGTCGCGGGGGATTAGTAATGTCGTTGGTCCTTCGCCGTTGGTCGTTGGCAAATCTGAGGCCGCCCGTTTGGGCGGCCTGTTTATTTTCAAGGTCGAGTTGCAAAAGATGGATTCCGATTCTCAGCGGGTTCCGACTCTTCTTTGATCGCAGGGAACGTAGACTAAATCCTTAAGGACGCTGTAAAAAGGAGAATGTTTGTGTTCAAGACTATTGCACTCGCTTTCGCGGTGATGACTACGGCCGCCTTGGCCAATGCGCAAGTTCCATCAGGAAACATTTTTGCCGGGTATTCTTATTCGGGCGGTGATGTGTTCGCGGGTCCGCAGCCCGGTGCTCCATCCGGTGCCTTTTTACAGCCCCCCAGTCGCAGCTACCTCTCCGCAAACTGTGAATGGGAATATATACACTTTTTTATTTGGGCCACGTGTTTCGGTGTCTGTTGGCAAATTCACGCCGTTCGCTCAGGCACTCTTCGGGGCTGGGCATGTGAAATGGCAGGGGCGGGGCCACTTCGATTGCTACTGCCATCGGCGGTGGGCTTGACTACAAGCTAGTTAAAGGACTTGCCTGGCGGGTGCAAGGAGACGAAGTGCACACGAAGTTCTTCGACAGCACGCAGGATCACTTCCGCTTTTCAACAGGAATCGTAGCCAGATTCTGAGTTGCTGGAATCAAAAAGTTGAATATGATCGACCGCTTACCACCTTCGCGGTGCTTATGGCATTTTGGCGGGCTGGCACACCTTTGATCGAGATTTTGATCTCCTTAACAATGAATGAGGCTGCTCCACTCGTCGCGGTTTTCGACGAGTGGGAATTCGCGCCGCCGAGTTCGAGTGCCTTTGCTTAAAGAATCAGAATCTTTCTCTGCACACAGTCGGAATACCCACCTTGCGAAAACCGCGCAAGGTTGATTGGATAAGAGAGAAGGCTCGCTCGACCCGGTAGTCTTGGTTTGAGGACTAAGGCTCCTGGGGAGGAAGGAGCCTACTCTCAATGATGATTATAGGATGTGATTTTCATCCCAGCTGGCAACAAATTAGTTGGCTGGATGCGGAGACGGGAGAAACTGGCGAGCGGAAGTTGGTGCACGCCAGTGGGGATGCGAAGCGGTTTTATGA
>PNAR01000161.1 GCA_003169715.1 Acidobacteriaceae bacterium
AGCCTAATCAGATTGTGATAATCCGCGAAGGCAGCGGCAGCGTGGATGTATTTAATCCGAAAACAAAATAGCAGTTGTCTGCACCGGTTTTGCCGCAAGTCGTACAGGATCACGTCCAGCTATTTTAATTCTTTAAAAGTGCGTCCAGACCGGCTTGCGCGATCTGTTCGTCAACCTCTGACTTCGCGCCGCTGGCGGCGATTCCACCGAGAATTTGTCCATCTACAATAATAGGAAGACCGCCCTGGTTCGGGAAGAAATCCGGGAAAGCCAGAACATCTGTATTGCCCTTTTTCAGCGCGTCGGCGCCGTCTTTTGAGGGTTGGCGGTAGAACGCAGCATGCCGCGCTTTCTTCTGCGCGAACTGAATCGTGTTGAGGGTTGCGCTGTCTCCTTTCTCGAGGAACAACAAATTGCCGCTTTCATCCACGATGCAGATCGTTACTTCGACTTTCAATTCTTTGGCTTTCGCCTCGGAAGCCGCCACCATGGTTTTCACGGCAGCCAGATTTAAATATTTCTTCGACGGCAGATTCGCCGCAGATAATATCGTGACAAGACTCAAGATCACCATCCCCAGTTTGAACATGGCAAAGGATGCTAACACCAGATGTTGGAGTTTCCAACTTCGATCCACGGATATTTTGCGAAACCGTTAAGGGTGAATTCTCGCCGCCCATCCGCCTCCCGGAGCGAGATGGATTTTTAACTTGCTCGACCTGTTTACCTGAGTGCTTGTCTTCTTGTAATCACTGGCCATGCGGTCAGCGTTTATACCGTCCTGGTAGGCGTCCATTGTGAAGTTTCCTTGCGGCAAAAAAGATAAATCAATATCGAGATCGCGCGCAGTCCAATTCGTCATTGCCCCTACATACCAATCCTGGCCATTTCTTCGTGCTACTGAAACATATTCGCCGATACGTCCATCGAGCGCCTTAGTTTCATCCCATTCTGTTGGCACGGCGGAAAGAAATTCCATCGCTTCCGGTTCGCGCAGGTAGTTCGAAGGACTATCCGCCAGCATCTGCAAGGGACTTTCGAACACCACATACATGGCCAGTTGATGGCAGCGCGTGCCCAAAGCCATCGGTTGCTCATGGATCGGAGCGAAGGTCGCCTTTGTGGCGTTACGCATCGCGCCCGGGGTGTAGTCCATGGGGCCAAGAAACATTCGCGTAAACGGAAGCGTCACATTGTGACCCGGCTCGGAGTCCGCGCTCCACTTGCTCCACTCCATACCGCGCACACCTTCGGCGCTAATTAGATTGGGCCATGTGCGGGTCATGGTGGCCGGCTTCTGGTCTCCATGAAAATCCACGAGCATTTTGCGTTTGGCAGCCTCGCTGCTTACCCGATAAAAATAATCAACCATCAGTTGATCGCTTCGCTGCATAAAATCAACTTTGATTCCCTTTATACCCCACTTCTGAAATTGGTCGAGAGCGGGAATCAACTGATCGTCCAACGATTTCGCGACGACCCAAAGAATGATGCCTACATCTTTTTCCTTCGCGTAGGCCGTTAGGTCTTCCATGTTCATTTCCGGAACGACCTGAAGAACATTTCCAAGTTTGTACCATCCTTCATCGAGAATGATATAGGGGATGCCATATTTGGAGGCAAAATCAATGTAGTACTTATATGTCGCCGTGTTGACGCCGGACTTGAAATCCACACTGTAGATATTGTTTGCATTCCACCAATCCCATGCCACTTTGCCGGGCTTGATCCATGACGTATCTTTCAACTGCGATGGTTTTTCCAACAACCATACGATTTGATTGGTGAGTAGGTCGGCATCTTTGTCCGCAATCCCCATTACCCGCCACGGAAACGCACGCGTGCCGGATGTGACGGCAATGTAGTCGGCCGTCTGTGTCACTCGAAAGTTGCGGTCGCCTTCCAGTTCCTCTTTCAGTGGGTACGGCGGAAAAGTCGCGGCCAGGCCGTTTCCTCCAGTTCCTCGCAACCACAAGCCGGGATAATCTTCCAGACCGGACTCGGCAATGGCAAGCTTCGCGCCGCCGGTCAAGTCCACCACGGCCGGCAAGCTCGCTATGAATTCTGGAGCGATTTCACTTAAATGTTGCGGAACATACTTTCTTTCATTGTGCGAAAAGAAACTGTCTTCCTGCGGATAATAGACAACGAAATTGCTGGGGAAATTGAAATTCGCCTCTTCCTTATAAACCTTCACCTGTGATTGCGGAAGCGAGGTCTCGAAGCGGTATGCAGCGCCTTCGTTGTACGCGCGGAAAACCACCGAGTAGCCGCCCTGTAAATTGATTCGCAGCTCATTGTAGTGATCGCGAATTTTGGCGAACTTCTGGCGGACAACGGGTTCCACAACTTGATCGTACGAGCGCTGCCGGGCGTCTATCACTGTGGGATCTACTCCCAGCGTCTGATGTTCAATGTCGAGCGAGAGCGTGCAATCGTCCAACACCTCCGTGCCCCTTAGAAGCACGTCATAACGAAGTTGTTTGGCGGTGCGGATTCTGATTTCAATTCGATTGTCCGGGGACCGCAGGTCGTAACTCGCTTGCGTCGGCGCGCTTCCGGCGAATGAAAGCGTTGCTATGATTGACAGCAGCATTCCCTCTAGAAAGATCTTCATGGAACTCCTTCCGGGTACAGCGACATTTTCGCGACGATGACGAAACGGGCAAAAGTATACAGCACGAGGCTGCATGATTAATTCTTGGTCGTCGCGATGGAAGGTCCAGCGGCCTCGACTGGCTGGCCGTAAGCTGCTATTAGTTCAATGAGGCGGGAGAACTTTGCACCCGATCTCTCAGCACTACCAGGAATTGCCGGATATCGCGCCGCTGGCGTTCGATTGCCTCGGCCTCGTTCAGTTCGCATTGATCATGCAACTTAAATTCCCGTTCTGCTTTGGGATTATCGCCCATGCGCTGGTAAACCATGGCAAGCCGGTAATGGGCTTCTCCGGCAGTTGGATTATCCGTGATCGCTTTTTGGAAAGCATTGATAGCTTTGTGGGAATTGCCTTCATCGGAATATAAAATTCCGAGTTGCAAATAGGCGTCGCCGAGTTTCGGATCTAGAGTGACTGCTTTCTCCAGAAGCGCTTTCAGTTGTAGTAAAGCTGCGCGTCCCGCCGGTTCAGGCTGCCGCTTCCAAATAGCCATCGCGTAATAATAATCGGCGAGGGCGGCCTCTGGACGGTCATGCGCGAATCGCTGCAGCTTCTGCTCAACGCATGGCAGCGGAGCCGGCGCTGCTTGCTCCATCTGGCCGAGAAAAATGTAAGGGCCCGAATCTGATGGGTTAAGGTCGGAAGCAGCGCAGAGCTTAAGCGCTCCCAGGCCGTATGAGCCACTGGCATAAAGAGCGGCACCCAGCCCCGCCAGCATTCTCGCCGATCCCGGATATAGCCTCCCTCCATTTTCAAACACCTCAACCGCCGGCTGAATCGCCCTGTGCAGAAGCAATTCTGTCCCCCAGCGAAAATAATTTTGTTCTTCCGGATTCAGGTGCACGGCGCGCTCATATTCGTGCTCCGCATCCAGCGGATCGTTCAATTCTTCGTCGAGATCCCCCAAGAGACGATGTAGCTCCGATTTATCCGTCGTCGTGAGCATCGCTTGGACTTCCTTGCGCGATCGCCAGAGGTCGCCACTGCCTTTGTATGCGAGCGCCAGGTCGTACCGGTTGGAATAATTTTTCGGACTGATCCGATAGGCCGATGCGAGAAGTGGAACCGCTTCGGAATATCGTCGGGAAGTTAAATAGAATTCGCCGAGTCCATGATTCGCCTCGAAACTTCGTGGTTCGCGGACAAGAGCATTTTTTAATTCGGCTGCGGATCCGCCGGAGCGAGTAGTGGCCTCATGGAATCCTGCGGCGCCGACTGAGGTTCCCGTCGCAGCATCCGAGTTGAGTGCAACAGTTTCTTTGGCAAGAGTCTCGCTGGCCCGCAAATTCGTGTCCGCTCCGTGTCCGCCAACTGCCGTCCAATCCGTTATTCCCGCGACGGTGAAGCTCGGTTTGTCGGCGAATTCCATCGCTGAGGCAGCCGGAGACGATGATTTTGAAGAACCGGCAGGTGTCTCGCCGATGGCCCCACGCGCGAAACTGAAATGCTTCCGATCTCCCTTGGACAATGCCAGGGGGCCTTTCAGTGCCTCCCCGAATCCATCCTTTTTTGCCCGGAGCATATAGTCGCCGGGTCGAAGAGGCGAAATCACAAAGCTTCCATCAACGCTCGTCTTAGCTTCGATCACTGAGGCCGAATGGTCTTTTTCCTCCAAAAACACTGACGCTCCCGCAATAGGATCGCCGCGAAAATTGCAAACTCTCCCTTCCACCCAAATAGTCTGTGCATCCGCCAAGCGGATCGTCTGCGCACTCGACGCAAACGGCAATCCGAAAAATAGACAAGCAAGAACTAGCAAGAATAATAAGCGGATAAAAAACGCGCGCCGCCACCCGCAGTTCCCTAAAGGCGATGGCAACGGCACATTCCCAGTGCCATTCAATTTCAAAACTTCATTTATGCCGGAGTGTCTGTTCATCTTCAACTCTCGCGCACTACAAGATGGCCTCGAAAATTCGTAATTGCCGGCGAACAAAGATGCCCCTGTCGTTCCGCAGAGCGGTTCCCAAGAGTTTCAAGCGGGGTATCGAACCAAGTCGAAGGATCTCCGATACATATTGGGACCAGCTACACATTTCCACATGGCACTCAAGTGTAAGTCGCAGCAACCACAGTTAAAGATAACGCCAATAGTGCGATTCGGAAAATGCGGTAAGAAACTCCTTCAGGCTCCAGCGGCGATCAGGACAATACATTCCTGGTCGCCGTTGCTTTTTCTTGCCTACTTTTTCATTACCTGTGGTCGTAACTAATCACTCGCGAGATCGCTTGCCACTGACGTATCGGCGGAAGCTGCCGATAAAGCAAGGCTTCCCAGCACAAAGATGGTGAGACACAATCGTGCCACTTCTTTCGTACGAAAGCTATTCGTGCCCTTGTTTGGTACGATAGACGACAATAAACAGGTCGTTCTTCATATTGTTTCAGTTACCTTCGAATCCCCCACATTTTCTCAGCATCCGTTATCCTATAGCCACATTCTTATGGCGATCCTTCGAAGAAACACCGCCGGTTCCGGTGGTACTGCACTCATAGATGCACCTGACGCTGAGCGGGAGAGGGTTTTCGACTTATTCCGGCGCTGGGGGTACCTTGATGCGCGTCTCGACCCTCTGGGATTTCTGCAACCGGAGCCGCATCCCGAACTGCAAATTGATGGGGAATTCGCACACGAAGCGCGCGGCTTTTATTGCAGCAGCGTGGGGGCCGAGTTCACCCACATCCCAGACCAAGAACGGCGCGGCTGGATACAGCAGCGAATGGAAGGCATTCAGCGTGGCGTGAATCAAGCATACATTTTAGATCAACTTATTCGCGCGGATCTTTTTGAGCAGGTGCTCCAGCAGCGCTATCTTGGGAGCAAACGGTTTTCGTTAGAGGGCGTAACCGCCCTTATTCCGCTGGTAGATGAAATTCTTGAAGGCGCTGGCGAACGCGGAGCGATTGAGCTGGTAATGGGGATGAGTCATCGCGGCCGATTGAATGTCATTACCCACATCGCGCGGCGCGATCCCGCTGAAGTTTTCGCTGGATTCGAAGATGTGGACCCGCGCAGCACGCTCGGGGGCGGCGACGTGAAATATCACATGGGGGCGACGGGCGAATACATCACCCGCAGCGGGGCGAAGGTTCATATTCATCTCGTTTCCAATCCAAGCCACCTGGAGGCCGTTGACCCGGTAACTATCGGGCGGACTCGTGCGAAACAAGACCGCGCCGGGCGGGAGGGGATCAAGAAATTCCTTCCGCTCTTGGTGCACGGCGATGGCGCATTCGCTGGGCAGGGGATTCTTGCCGAGACGCTGAATTATGCCGATCTGGCGGGCTTTAGCGTGGGGGGGACAGTTCACGTAATCGTCAATAATTTGATCGGATTTACCACGACACCGGGCGAGCTGCATTCTTCGCATTTCGCGGCCCAACTTGCGCGACGGCAGAATATTCCAATCTTCCATGTCAATGCCGAGGACGTTGACGCCGTGGTACGCGTCGGTCACATGGCTCTCGAATACCGCTACACGTTCGGCAGCGATGTTGTCGTGGACATGATTGGTTATCGCCGTCATGGTCACAGCGAAGTGGATGATCCAACCATCACACAGCCGCTGCTTTACAAAGCGATCAAAGATCATCCTCCGTTGTGGAAGATTTATGCGGGAAACATTGGCGCAATGGATGTTGACGATCGCGTGCAGGAAATTAAGGCTGAACTCGAAGCTGCGCAGCAGAAAGCCGGCTCAATCAAGAAAAAACCAACTCTGCGCGAATTGCCAGGCTACTGGAATGCATACAAAGGCGGCCGGTATAAGCCTGAATACGAAGTGGAAACAGCTTTGTCCGCCGAGCAATTGCACGAGATCGCGGCGCGGCTCACCTCTTATCCGGAAAATTTTCATGTTCACCCCAAAGTGAAAAAACTGCTTGAACAGCGAGCGGAGATGGGTTCGGCAAAACGCCCGGTGGATTATGGCATGGCCGAAGCGTTGGCCTTCGGGAGTCTAGTGAAGGATGGCGTGCCAGTCCGTCTTAGTGGTCAGGACAGCCGCCGTGGAACTTTTAATCAGCGCCATTCAGTGCTTCTCGATATCGAAAACGAAGAAGAATACGTGCCTCTGCAACACATTTCGGACGATCAGGCTGCCTGCGCTATCTACAATTCCACGCTTTCCGAAGCGGGTGTCCTTGGATTTGAGTATGGATACAGCCGCGACTACCCGGAAGCGCTCGTCTTATGGGAGGCTCAATTCGGCGATTTCGTCAATGTCGCGCAGGCTGTAATAGATCAGTTCATTAGTGCGGGCGAAGATAAATGGGGCTTGCTCTCAGGCGTGGTGCTGCTTTTGCCTCATGGCTACGAGGGCCAGGGGCCCGAGCATTCAAGTGCGCGAATCGAACGGTTTCTGCAAAGCGCCGCACGTGACAACTTTCAAATTGCACAGCCCTCAACGGCCGCGCAATATTTTCATTTATTGCGACGCCAGGCATTACGCAAGTGGCGCAAGCCGTTGGTGATCTTCACGCCGAAGAGCATGTTGCGGCATCCCGATGCCTCATCGCCTCTGAGCGATTTGATAGATCAGCAGTTCAGGACGGTGCTTCCCGACGGCGAAGTCGGGACTGCTAGACGCGCGCTGCTTTGTACCGGCAAGATCGGACATGAACTGCGGGCGGAGAGAAAAAAGAGAAACGATAGCTCCACTGCGATCGTGTTCGTGGAACAGATGTATCCCTTTCCGGAGGCCGAACTGACTGCGGAGTTTGACCGGCACGGCACAGGCGAAATTGTGTGGGTGCAGGAAGAACCTGCAAACATGGGCGCGTTATCGTACATTTTGCCGCGCCTGCGGAGGATTGCCGGCGCTCGCCCTGTGCTCTCGGTAAAGCGCTCTGCCAGCGCCAGCCCGGCCACGGGGTCAGCGAAAGCTCACGAAATGGAGCAGAAAACGCTGCTCGCACTGTCGTTCCCGAACGGTCATTGAAACATCACTTTGCGTTGGGCCGTTCCGTAACGGGGCTGTTGCCGGATCCAGGCAGCGCGGTTTTCGCTCCCCCCGCGAATTCTCCGGCGAGAAGAGCTTCCACAGTAGGATAGGCGTAAATTGTAGGCGCGTGGTCTTTCGGCAATCCTCCTGTGTCAGCCGTTGGCCCGTAGTTGCTGTGGATCGTTCGTCCCAGCATACGTAGCATTGCCATCAACTGGCCGCGGTGATGCGAGGTGTGGGTTAGACGACGGGTGACTACCCAAGCCCGAGAGCGCTGTACCTCGAAGAATTTCGTCATCTCTTCCCACCAGGCGTCTTCTTTTTTCTGCAATTCAGCCGAGCGCTTCCCACTGTCCTCGGCGTATCGCTTCATGAATTCCAGACGAGTTTCCTCCTTTGGCAGGGGAGGCGCGCCTACATCAATCCCCAGCATATTTCGGAACCAGGCATCCTCGCTCATGCACTGATGCACCATCTGTTCGAGGACGCTTCGTCCGGAGGAATCGCCATGGCGAGGGCGGAAGGGAAGATCTTCGTCTTTGAATTCGCTCCAGACGCTGATGACTTTGATTCGTTCGGTTTCGTAAGTTTCGGCAAGGAAGGAATATTTCATGGGAGTTTTCTCGTCGCCTTTCGATTGCCGGAATGTCTGCCGTCAAGAGTTACATGGCAACTTACTCCGGCCTTCGCACAGGATGTTAACTCAAGACTGAGTTTTTCTATAAATTCGTAGCCTCATCCGTTCATTGATTGGTGCAGATACGCCTTGAAGGTTAAGGGAAAGCAGGGCCATAATGTGGGCATCTTAAGGTAGGGCACTATGCTAACGATATTTCACTCTTCCAAATTTCAAGGATTCTTGTGCGGCATTCTTGTACTGATCAGCTTCGCACCTTGGGCGGTGGCTCAAAAGGGGCAAAGCGGATCAAACCCCAACCAACCAACCCCAATGCGATCGTCACCGGGCTATTCGGATCTTGATCAGGTACCCCTAACTATCCGAAATCCTGGCGATTTTTCTCCCAAGAAAACCGAAGAAACAAATTGCTTTCTTCCTCCGCTTGACCGCATTCACAATCTCACAATCGGAATCACCGCCTTGGAAATGCGAAAGAAGGCCAGGGGCGAATATGAGAAAGTCTGCAATGCCCTCGGCGAGAGAAAATTCGAACAAGCGGAAAAAACCTTGCGGACGGCGACCGAAAAGTTCCCTGACTATTCCGCACTGTGGGTCTTGCTAGGGCAGGTATTAGAGAATCGCCAGGAATTACAAGAGGCGCGTGAATCCTGTCAGCATGCTTCGTCAACAAATTCGAGCTATGTGCCAGCCTACCTATGCTTGGCTGACATTGCTGCGCGGTCAGGAGATTGGAATGAGGTATCGAAACAGAGTGAGAAGGCTCTTACGCTTGATTCGATGAGCAATAGCGTGATTTACCTGTACGACGGATTAGCGAAATTAAATCTCCACATGCTAAGTCAGGCCGAGGATAGCGTGAAGAAGGGGGTGGATCTTGACAAGGCTCACCCTGATCCCAGGATGCATTATTTGCTGGCACAAATCTACGAAGCAAGAGGAGACCGAGAAGATGCAATGACTCAGCTTCGGCTTTGTCTCAAGCTCTCGGCAGGCGCTAAGGATGAGCAAGCCATAAAACAGTACCTCTCGAGGCTTGAACAGATGCCGACAAACAGTCCGGGCATCAGACAAGCCGACCCGGCTGCAAAATAACCCAAATATAAAACCTGATTTACTTCAAATGCACCGCCGCTTCACTGCGCTTCAAGTCGCCGGAGCTTCTCATCTTTGTTTTCGGCTTTGTTTTCGGAATAGCGTACTTTGGTTTTATGTCGTGGCATCCGGCCTCGCAATACACTCCACCCGCGGCTGATTCTGGCGTTGGCATGGGCGAGTTGACCGCGAATTCCCTCTCATCTTCCAGGAACCGCTCCAAGTCGGCGATAAGCTTCTCGTTTTCCGGGGGCGTCAACCACTTCTTGGCCTTGACCAAGTAATTTTCAAAACGAACGACGGGATCGCGTTTGCGCCAATATTCGAACATCTCCTTCGGAACATAATCCGCACCGTCGTGGATGGCGTGGCCTTTCATCCGCATCATTTTGGCTTCGATAAGGGTTGGGCCTTCTCCGCGCCGGGCGCGCTCACACGCTTGATGAGCCGCATCATAAACTTGGCATGCGTCTGTGCCATCTACAATTACGCCGGGGATGCCATATCCGATCGCCCGTTCCGCGAGATCCTTCACGCGAAATTGCAATTCTGAAGGGGTTGAATATCCCCAATGATTGCTTTCGATAATCAGCACCAGGCCAAGATCCTGCACTGCGGCAAAGTTTATGCCTTCGTAAGTCACGCCGGTGGACTGTCCTCCATCGCCGATGTACGTCATGACAGCAATGTTGCGGCCCTGAAGCCGTGCTCCCAGCGCGACCCCGGCCATGACTGGTACCAGATCGCCGAGCATCGAGATTGGCGAAACGATGTTGCGTTTCTCGACGTCGCCGAAGTGCGAAGTTCCATCGCGTCCTCCGGTCGGCGAGTCAGCCTTCGCCATATACTGCATCATCATGTCGCGCGGTGCGAAGCCGCGAACCAGCAGCGACCCCTGGTTGCGAATCATGGGTGCGAGCCAGTCATCTCTTTTCAGTGCGTAAGCGGATGCACAGGAACAAGCTTCCTGACCTAAACCGAAATACACCCCGCCTACAACTTTCCCTTGCTTGTAGAGGTTCTCAAGGGCAGTTTCCATTTTACGGTTAAGGATCATCCAACGATAAATTTCGATACATTGCTTTTTGTCGAGATATTCCGATTCGCGAATGGGTGGAACCGGCGCGTCGAGATCGCCGGAAATCTCGTAACATACAGCGGAGCCTTCGCAGTTTTGCTGAACGGTGAAAGCAGGTTCTTCCAGCCGGTAGTCAGGAATGGAATAAGTTCGCTGTTGAGGATTCTTGGGCTGCGTTCTGCTTGAGCCGTTCTGATTGGAACTCACCGCGAGCAGAGGGGATTTCCTCTTCGGCTTCTTGTTCTTGTGCGCCATAAATACTTTAGGATCAATCCTACCCTGACGGCATTTAGAAGCCAATGGATGCGAGAAGAATACTTCCCGAGAATTCTGTCTGTATCGGAATCTAGGCCCGAAATATTTCTTCTTCTCTTTGAAGGTTTCGCAACTCCGCGGGTAGTTTCATCGGAATCCCAATATTGTTTCCCAGAAGAGAATCCAGATTTTCGACCCGGAGGGTTTGGATTTGAAAGACTTCGCCGAAATTTTGAATGATAGAGTTTGTAGCTTCACGCATGGAAAGCGGGTTGCCCAATTCCTTCTGCATGGACGTCACAGGTCTGGAAGTAATTCCGCAAGGTATGATTAAGTTGAAATAATCGAGGTCAGTATTGACGTTGAGCGCGAATCCGTGAGAAGTAACAGAGCGCGAAACGTGCACACCGATGGCAGCGATCTTTGCTGGTTCGCACCCGGCTGGTTCGTAGCCGGACGAAGCTGGCGTGGGACGGGCGGGGACGCCCGTCGCTCCATCGTTTCCTATTCTCTCGATTCCACCTTCGGTCCAGACACCCGTGAGGCCGCAGACTCTCTGTGTCGGAATTCCAAAATCTGAACATGTCCGAATAAGCGCTTCTTCAACACGCCTTACGTATTCGATTACGCCTAGTGTTTTCCGTTTGCTGTCGGAAGATGGAAAGGAGCGAAGATCGAATATGGGATAACCAACGAGTTGTCCCGGGCCGTGAAAAGTGACATCGCCGCCGCGATCGCACTCGAACACTTCTACGCCCCGCCGCGCAAGTTCATCCGGGGAAGCGATGATGTTCGCGGCCTTGGCGTTGCGCCCGAGAGTGATCACTGGCGTGTGTTGGAGAAGTAGAAGAACGTCGCCGATGCGATTTTCTTTGCGAAGCTCGACAAGCTTTTGCTGCAAGCGCAAGCCAGTTGCGTAATCAAGCGTGCCGAGTTGAAGGACCGAGATCACTGCGCGTGAGATGGGATTTCTACGTATGCAGAGTAGGTATGCGGCTCGGGGATTGGCTCGCCGTTCTCGGCCATACTTTCCAAGTGAAATGAAATAGCTTCATGCATCTGGCTTTCAACCTCTTGTCGCGTCCCGCCGGTGGCGACGCAACCCTCTAGATCTGGCGAGTAAGCGGAATAGCCAGTCCCAGTCTTCTCAATAACAATCAAGTATTTCTTCATTTTTTTAGACCTGCCCCAGCAGTAACCTTGGCCCACCATTTTTGTGGGGTCATTCGATGCGGTTCGAGCAATTTGCAAATATCCACGCTTGGGCTGGTTGTGGAGTATCCTTCTCGCTCCCAAGACTTGGTTTTAGTCCATCCCACTTCTGTAGCAAGCACCAGCGCCTCGTTATAAGTCAGCGCATACGTCACAGTGTTTTCTGGTTCCTCGATAAACCAGATGTAGGCAATGATCAAATCGGCAAGCCGTTCATACTTCTTAAATAGACTGAACGATCGCTTTGAGGCAGCTTTCATCTGAATCGGTCGTGCGATGAATCTTTCCACATTAGAACTGAGATCAGCATAGGCAATCAAATCAACCCCTCGGTCCCGAGCAGGAACCGCTACTTCCAATCCCGCACGTAACAGTTCGGAACCTAACCGATTTCGCCCGATTAGCTCAATAACCTGTGTGTCCAGAGTCTGAGTTCCCACATGGTCCTCCATCGACAACTGCATACCTAGGCATTGATCGCCAATTCATACACACTATTTGATGCATCGAGCATTGCTTCCGCCAGCGTGGGGTGAGCATGGATTGTCCACATTAAATCTTCCACCGTCGCTTCGAGTTCCATCGCGACTACGGCTTCGGCAATCAACTCTGTTGCTTGAGGGCCAATGATGTGGACGCCGAGAATTTCTCCGTATTCCGCGTCGGACACAATCTTGATAAAGCCGTCATGCTGGCCGACGATGGATGCTCGCGAATTCGCGGTGAAAGGGAACTTGCCTACTTTCACGGAGTGTCCTTCCGCTTTCGCTTTAGCCTCGGTCAGTCCTACACTGCCGATTTCCGGATGGCAGTACGTCGCATTCGGAATTTTCTGCAAGTCAATCGGCTTGGCGGGTTTCCCTGCGATTTTGGAAGCGGCGACAATGCCTTCCATCGCGCCAACGTGCGCCAGTTGTGGCGTTCCCATCACAATGTCGCCAATCGCGTAAACTCCCGGCTCCGCAGTCTGCATCCATTTGTCGGTCTTGATAAATCCTCGCTCCGATTGCACTCGCGTCTTTTCCAGCCCGATATTTTCGGTGCGCGGCTTGCGGCCAACCGCGATTAAAATCTTCTCTGCTTCGATTTTTTGCTGCTTGCCATCCACGCTGAAAGTCACGTTGACGCCGGACTTCGTCTTCTCGATTTTATCCACTTTCGCGCCGGTAAAATATTCGATGCCACGCTTGCGATAGACACGCCCCAATTCCTTCGAGACATCTTCATCTTCCACGGGAACCAGCCTTGGAAGCATCTCGATAATTGTGACCTTCGTATCGAATGAGCGGAAGATCGAGGCGAACTCGACGCCGACCGCTCCTGCTCCAACAACAATCAAAGACTTTGGGATCTGCGTCAAATCCAGAATTTCAATATTGGTAAGAACCTGCGGTCCTGGTTCAAGGCCGGGAATCATACGTGCCTCGGAGCCCGTTGATAGGATGATGTTCTTTGCCTTTAATTGGCTATTCTTGCTATCACTAGCCTTCACCTCGACAGTGAATACCCCTTCTTTGGCTGGACCGGTGAGCTTGCCGTAACCCCGAATCACTTCGACTTTGTTTTTCTTCATCAGGAAGTCGAGGCCCTTGGTGTGTTTGGCAACGATCTTTGACTTGCGGTCCTGAATGGCAGCCCAGTTCAGTTTTCGCGAATCCACGCCTTCAATACCGAATTCCTTGGCATCTTTTAGGTGGTCCCAAATTTCAGCATTGAAGAGTAGGGCCTTGGTCGGAATGCAACCTACGTGCAAACACGTGCCCCCCAGAACGGTTTCCTTTTCGATGAGGGCGACCTTTAGACCATATTGACCGGCGCGAATGGCTGCCGTGTATCCCGCGGGTCCGCTTCCGATAATTACGACGTCATAAACAATTTCAGGCAAAGTCGTGCTCCTTAACGCATCTCTTATTCGCCAGTGCTATAAGAGAGATGCGGATTAGCGAACTGTTGATTCTAGAACATGGCAACCGAAGTACGGGGTTGAGAAATTATTCAGGCAAATTATGAATGCTGAGGATGCCCCGCTGTTCCGCTCGAGATTCGAATGTCCAAAGTGAAAAGGCAGATACGCTCCGATCAAGTGGATTCACATGGTGAGTCTCAGGCCGTAAAAATTGTCGTGGGATTGTTTCTCACTCTGGGCGTGGCGAATCTTCCGCTTGGGACGTGGGGCGAACGTTTGATACCACGCTGGCCCCTCGTTGGACACGAAGTCTTGTGGTGGCTGGCAGTCGCGGTACTAATTCTCTACGTGCTTCTCGTCGAACGGCGTCCCCTATCGTCCATTGGATTTCGGAAGCTTCTTCTCTGGGATATACCCATCGCGATCCTGGGTGGCGTTCTCATGGTGGCCACCATCATGGTCATCTACTCGGTCATCTTTCCTGCGCTCCATTTGCAGATGAATAGCGGGGAGATGAGCAAACTGCTAGCCACACCGTTCTGGTACCGATTCATGCTGGTAACGCGTGCTGCTGTAGCGGAAGAAATCCTGTTTCGCGGCTATCCCATCGAACGATTGGAAGAAGTTACCAGAAGCCGTTTTGCGGCCGGCACAATATCCTGGGCAGCATTCACGATTGCCCATTTAAGCGCATGGGGATTTCCGCAACTCCTGGTTGCTGGATCGGGCGGAATCATTTTGACCGTTTTGTATATATGGCGGCGAAATCTTCCAGCTAACATGATCGCCCATTGGGTCGCCGACGGTGCCGGATTTCTCATGCCCCGCTAGAGCGCGTGACAAAAAAGTCGCGTGCCAGGCTCAGCAACCGGCGCTGCACCTGGCACGCATTGCGGGGGGGCCGCAAATCGAGAACCGGCCTGGCCGCCAATTCAGGTCAGGTTTGACCTTAGGCGGACATTGCCACGGTTGCAGACTTCCTGGGTGTTTTCAGGATTAATGGGGGGAGGGCTAAGCAGTCTGAGTCCCGCAAGTGAAACTTTATAGTGTTATCAATTCTTTACAATTACCCACGTGGTTTACTGCTCGGCACCTACGTCTATTGGGCTAGTTCCTTACCTAAAAGCCTCAACGTTTCCCCGACCGGAGGCGCTCTAGTATTCCAAATGCAGCCGGAATGTGGGGATGATCACCGGGCCACGATCTTTGTTATATCCAGGATTCACGACGTGTTGTAATCCCGGAGCAACATATATACCGCGCCAGACGTGAGCAGTGTAATAGGTTTCGAGGATATTTTCGCGCCCGTAATTCAACGCGCCATCGCCAATGATAAAGCCATAACCACCATGGGCGAGATAACTCTGATGATCTTTTGAAATCGCATTTGAGGCGAACGCGATCCCCGCGCGGTCTTCTTTCCGATGCCACCTCGCGCCATAAAGTCCCAGACCCTCCACGAAGGTGGAATCAATCTCCGTGTAGACAAAAGATTCGGTTCTGCCATTGTTCCAACCCCAACGTCCAAACGCGACCAGATCCGATGTTAGGGACTGCTCAAGGTTGACTCCGAATCCATATTTTTGCGTGGTGTGCCACGGGTGAGCGGTGATATCGGGAGCAGCGATCGCTCCTTCTTCAAACAACGCAACGGCTTCGCGATAGACTCCCATGTTGGCGTGGT